>JBIJAD010000261.1:0-5691 GCA_044345955.1 Lysobacteraceae bacterium | reverse complement strand
CCTATGCGCCCTACGCCGATCTGGTCTGGTGCGAAACCGGCAAGCCGGATCTGGAGTTCGCGCGCAAGTTCGCCGAGGCGATCCACGCGAAGTTCCCGGGCAAGCTGCTGGCCTACAACTGCTCGCCGAGCTTCAACTGGAAGAAGAATCTCGACGACGCCACGATCGCGAAGTTCCAGAGGGAGATCGCGAGCTACGGCTACAAGTTCCAGTTCATCACCCTGGCCGGCTTCCACGCGCTGAACTACTCGATGTTCAACCTCGCCCACGGCTACGCGCGCCGGCAGATGAGCGCCTTCGTCGAGCTGCAGGAGGCCGAATTCGCCGCCGCCGATCGCGGCTTCACCGCGGTCAAGCACCAGCGCGAGGTCGGCACCGGCTACTTCGACAGCGTGACCCAGACCATCCAGGGCGGGCAGTCCTCGACCGTCGCGCTCAAGGGGTCGACCGAGGAGGAACAGTTCCACGACCGCCCCGCGGCTGCGGCCTGAATCGTTCAGACTTCTGGGCCCGATCCGGACCGGCCATGACCTTCGTCATGGCCGGCGGGCCGTGCGGATGTGGTGCAATAGGGACTACGCCCTCCGTCCGGAACCACCCCGCATGCGTTTTGCCCTGTCGACGGCCCTCCTGGCCGCCATGCTCTTTGTTTCGCCCACGTTCGCCAACGACAATATCGAGATCGGTTCTTCGCCCGCCCAGATCCGCGAAGCGCAGACGCAACTGCGTCAGGCGATCGAAGCCAAGCGCGGCAACTATGTCCACTTCTCCGATGAGGAGCGTCGCGAGATCTTCGCGCGGCAGGACGACGTGCTGGCGGCGATCGAAGGGCGCCAGGCCATCGACGAGCTGAGCAACGACGAGCGCGTACGTCTGGCCAATGCGCTGTCGGCGGTCGACGCCGCGGTCAACAAGGCCGAAGACAACCGCATGATCTGCGAGCGGATCAAGCCGATCGGCTCCAATCGTCCGCAGAACAAGTGCATGACCGTCGGCCAGCGCCGGAAGCTGCGCGAGGACGCCCAGCGCCAGGGGCTGCCCACCCAGCAGCGCTGAGGCCGGTTCTTCCCGGTCGCGCCGGACCGTCGTGTCCGGCGCCCCGCCTCCGCGGCCGACGGCGCCGCGGGGGTCCGCCTGGCCCGGTGTGTCGTCCCGGGCCGGCTCGCCACTGGAAAAACCGCGTCCACGGGTGTACATCTGCGCCCATGGCTCCGCCGTGGCGGAGCCGCTGCCGGCCCCGCCGGCAGCGTCTGCTTTCCGAGTGGTTCCATCGGTTGCGCCTTCCCCGCAAGTGCCCGAACAGGAGTGCCGTCATGAAAGTGCGTTCGCTCAGTCTGATCCTGATCCTCGTTTCGCTGCTGACCTGGGGCGCGCTCGCCCTGGCCTCGGCCGATCCGCAGCAGCTCACCATCCGCGACATCCTCACCCAGCAGACCCAGTTGCGCGCGCAGGTCGTCGCCGGCAAGGGCGCGTTCAAGGACATGAGCAAGGCCGAGCGCGCGGCGCTGGTCGAACGCCAGGATCGCGTGCTGCAGATGCTCGGCGGCCTGCAGACGCTGGAGGACATGGCGCCGGATCAGCGCACGATCGTGTTCAACGATCTGGAATGGATCAAGGCCACCGTGACCCAGGCCGAGGACGATCGAATGGTCTGCGAACACACCAGGATCGCCGGCTCCAACCGGGTGCAGTCGGTGTGCATGACCGCGAAGCAGCAGCGCGAAAATCGCGAAGGCTCGCAGGACAGCCTGCGTCGCACCTTCAAATGCGATACCTGCCGAGGCGATTGAATTTCCCTGCGTTGTCCCGAACGGCCGGCCCTGTGCCGGCCGTTCGCGTTTCTGCGGCCTGCGGAATACCCACCGGCAACTGTGGAGTTCGATGCCCCTGTGCGACCTGATCGCCCTCCCGCAGCGGCGGGAGCATGGCCGGCCGCGGCTGCCGCCTCGACGCGCTCCGATTCAACCCGACTTCGACGCCGGCTTGCGCGGCAGGCCGTCGCCGGGGTCGCACGCGGCCCAGTCGACGTGGGTGTCCCAGAACACGTGCGCCTGCGGTGCGCGATCGGCCGGGCCGTCGAGATTGGCCAGCGTGATGTGCAACTCGCCGGGCCAGCGCTGCGAGCGAAAGAAGAGCGAACTGCCGCAGCGCGTGCAGAACCCGCGCTCCGCCCCCGGCGATGATGCATACCAGCGCAACATGCCGGCATCGTCGTGGATTCGCGCCCGCTCCTCCGCCACTCCGAACCAGGTGACGTAACCGGCGCCGTGCCCGCGCCGGCACATCGTGCAGTGGCAGTGCGCCACCCACTTGCTCGGCCATTCGACCGTGAAACGGACATCGCCGCAGAGGCAGGCGCCGTGGGATGTGGTCATCGCGATGCTCCCGGGAGATTCGGTGGAATGGCCGCGCACTACGTTGTCACGAAGCCACTGCCGGCGCCAGCCGCACTCAGGCGGCACGGGCGCCGCTGCCGCGCTCCCCCCGCCGATACCCGATCGCCTCCGCGACATGCGGCCCGAGGATATCCGCGCTGCCCGCAAGATCGGCAATCGTCCGCGCCACGCGCAGGATGCGGTGCATCGAGCGGGCGGAGAGCTGCAGCAGATCGATCGCCTTCTCCAGCATCGCCTGGTCTTCGGGCGCGAGTCGGCACACCGCGTTGGTCTGCGATTGATCCAGATGCGCGTTGCAGCGTCCGGCGCGTTGTCGCTGGACTTCGCGTGCGCGCACGACGCGGGTGCGGACCACGTCGCTGGATTCGCCGGGCGGTGCGTCGGGACGCAATTCTGCCGGCGGCAGTCGCGGCACTTCGAGGTGCAGGTCGATGCGTTCGAGCAGTGGGCCGGAGATGCGGCCGCGGTAGCGCTGGATGGCGTCGGGGTGACAGCGGCATCTTCCCGATGGATCGCCGGCCCAGCCGCAGGGGCAGGGGTTCATCGCCGCGACCAGTTGGAAGCGGGCGGGGAATTCGCTCTGTCGCGCTGCGCGCGAGATCGTGACCACGCCTGACTCCAGCGGTTCGCGCAGGACTTCCAGGGCGCGGCGGTCCCATTCGGGGAGTTCGTCGAGGAACAGGACGCCGTGGTGCGCGAGCGAGATTTCGCCCGGTCGCGGTTCGGCGCCGCCGCCGACCAGGGCGACCGCGCTGGCGGTGTGGTGCGGGCTGCGGAACGGCCGGCAGCGCCAGCGCGCGGGGTCGAGGCCGCGGCCGCTGATCGAGGCGATCGCGGCGGTTTCGAGGGCGTCGGCGTCATCGGCTTCGGGCAGCAGGCCGGGCAGGCGCGAGGCGAGCAGAGTCTTGCCGCAGCCGGGCGGGCCGATCAGCAGCAGGTGGTGGCCACCGGCCGCGGCGATTTCGAGCGCGCGTCGCGCCCGCGTCTGGCCGCGCACGTCGCGCAGGTCCGGGCCGTGATCGTAGGCGGCGACCGGCGCGACGGCTGCGGGCAGGCGGCGTGCGCCGGACAGGTGCCCGCAGACTTCGAGCAGAGTGCGCGCGGTGCAGGCTTCGACTCCGGCGGCGAGTGCGGCCTCGGCGCCGTTGGCGGTGGGCACGATCAGGCGACGGCCGGCGGCGGCCGCGGCCAGCGCCGCCGGCAGCACGCCGTCGACCGGGCGCAGTTCGCCGGTGAGGCCGAGTTCGCCGAGACATTCGACCTCGCGCAGCGCTTCCAGCGGGATCTGGCCGGAGGCGGCGAGGATGCCCAGCGCGATCGGCAGATCGAAGCGGCCGCCGTCCTTGGGCAGGTCGGCCGGAGCCAAGTTGACGGTGATGACGCGGGCCGGGAACTCGTACTGCGCGCACTGGATCGCGGCGCGGACCCGGTCCTTGGCCTCGCGGACCGCGGCTTCGGGCAGGCCGACGATCGACATCCGCGGGATGCCGCCGGCGAGGAAGACTTCGACGTTCACCGCGGGCGCGCGCACGCCGGTGCGTGCACGGGTGTGCACGAGCGCAAGAGTCATGGCGGCGGCCCTCAGTCGCGGGGCTGGTCGGCGTCGCGTGCGGCGCGCTGGGTTTCGAGCTGGTTTTCGAGTTGCTCGACCAGCCCGCGCAGCTCGTCGAGCTGGGCGCGGGTCTTGGCCAGCACCGCGCGCTGCACGTCGAATTCCTCGCGGGTGACCAGGTCGAGCTTGGCCAGCCCGGCCTGCAGCGCGGCCTTGAAGTTGTCCTGCAGTTCCTCGCGGCCTTCGCGCAGCGCGGGGGGCACCAGGCCGCTGAGGCGGCGGGCGAGGTCGTCGATCTGGGCGAGGTCGATCATGGGCATGCTCCGTGGATTGTAGCGCGGGCACCAGCGTCGCGCCCGCGCCCGATCGGCGCCATCGGGAAATGCCGCGGCCCGGGGTAGGGAAATTCCGACCCCGCCTCTTCGCGTCCGGTGCATCACGGCAGCGCGGTATCCTCTGCCCATCCCAACGCCGCCCGGAGCACGCCGATGAAGATGGTCATGGCGATCATCAAGCCGTTCAAACTCGACGATGTGCGCGAAGCGCTGGCCGAGGCCGGCGTGGCCGGCATCACCGCCACCGAGGTCAAGGGCTTCGGCCGCCAGAAGGGCCACACCGAGCTGTACCGCGGTGCCGAATACGTGGTCGATTTCCTGCCCAAGATCAAACTCGAAGTGGCGGTGACCGACGATCGCGTGGATGCGGTCGTCGAGGCGATCATGAAATCCGCCGGCACCGGCAAGATCGGTGATGGCAAGATTTTCGTCTGGGACCTGGAGCGCGCGGTGCGGATCCGCACCGGCGAGATGGATGCGGATGCGTTGTGAGCGTCGGTCTCAGGTCGTCGGTGCGCGCGCTGGCAGCTTGGCGATGCGTGCGCGCAGCAAGCCGCCGATCTCGCGGAACGAGCGGTGGTTGAGCGGGAACTCCAGTACGACATGCATGAAACTGAGGATCAGCAGCAGCGCGAAGCCGATCAGGTAATTGTCGAAGTACACCGCGACCGCGCCGATCCAGAGGCCGAGGATCGCGAGGCCGCGGCCGGGCGAGACCCGGGCCCAGCCGATCAGTTCGACCTTCGAGAACCAGTTGAGGTAGTGATAGAGATAGGCCAGCGCCAGTACGCGGGTGACCAGCACGCTGGCCGGATGGGTGGTGAGCTGGTCGCGGTCGATCGCGTAGCCGGCGTCGCCGAGGATCAGGTCGTTGATGCCCGAGAGCGTGCCAACGAAGGCGGTTTCGGCCCAGCCCGAGGCGGCGGCGCTCCAGTCGGCGGGGGCGAGCAGCAGCAGCGGCGGGCACAGCAGATAGACCGCGAGCGCACCGGCGCTGTCGGCGTCGGGCCGGCGCAGCCAGCCCAGCAGCATGAACAGCCCGGTGAACACGTAGACATGGATGATCGTGGGCAGGTAGCCGGCCAGCGAATCGGCGAAATGCCCCTCGCGCGCCAGCCAGTAGCAGGCCGGCACCAGCGCGGCGAGCGCGAGCAGCCGGTTCCACCACGCCGGCGTCAGCACGAGGACCAGGGCGAAGCCGAACAGCACGAACAGCGCGCCGTTCTCGATCGCGGTACGCAGCGCGCTCTTGTCGGCGCCGGCGACCAGACCCACCGCGACGATCAGCGCCAGGCCGCCGATCATCAGCGGCCACACGTCGCGCCGCCGCGGCAGGAAGTAGTTGCGATCGTGCAGCCAGGAGATTTCGGTGAGGTAATGCAGCGGACCGAGCACTGCGTAGGCCAGC
>JBIJAD010000258.1:0-5785 GCA_044345955.1 Lysobacteraceae bacterium | reverse complement strand
CGAGACCGCGGTGTATTTCGCCGCCGAGCCGAAACCGGGGCAGCAGTCGGTCACGGCGAGGTCGTTGTCGATGGTCTTGGGCACGCCGATGCAGGTGAGCGGATAGCCGAACTCGGCCGCCAGTTGCGAGACCTTGAGCGCGGTGTCGGCCGAATCGTTGCCGCCGTTGTAGAGGAACCAGCGCACGTCGTGGGCGCGGAACACCTCGATCAGGCGCTCGTACTTCGCCCGGTCCTGCTCCAGCGACTTGAGCTTGAAGCGGCAGGAGCCGAAGGCCCCGCCGGGGGTGTGGGCGAGGGCGCGGATCGCGGCGGCGGGCTCCTTCGCGGTGTCGATCAGATCCTCGCGCAGGGCGCCGAGGATGCCGTTGCGGGCGGCCAGGACCTTGATCCGGCGGGCACGGGCCTCGGTGATCACGGCCGAAGCGGTGGCGTTGATGACGGCGGTGACGCCGCCGGATTGGGCGTAGAGCAGGGTTCCGGAAGGCATGTGCGATCTGCGGGCGGAATGGACGGGGATGGCCTTCCAGTCTAGCGACCTTTGCCGCGCCCGCCCCCTGCATTCGACTTCAGCCCGGGGCCGCCCCCGCATTTGGTCGTAGACGGGTTGGGCCGGGCGCGGCGAGCGGTTAAGCTGGCGCGGTTCGGCTCGACGGCGGCCTCCGGCGCCTCGGCCCCGGTTTTCTCTTTCTCTGATGGAGTCAGCGATGCGATTGGTTCTTCTCGGCGCCCCGGGATCGGGCAAGGGCACTCAGGCGGCACGGCTCAAGGATCATCTGCAGGTGCCGCACATCTCCACCGGCGACCTGCTGCGCGCCGAGAAGGCCGCCGGCACTCCGCTCGGCCTGAAGGCCAAGGAAGCGATGGACCGCGGCGATCTGGTGTCGGACGAGATCCTGCTCGGCATGCTCGAAGATCGCCTCGCCCGCGCCGACGTGGCCGACGGCTTCATCCTCGACGGTTACCCCCGCAATCTCGCCCAGGCCGATGCCTTGGGCCAGTTGCTGGCCCGGATCGGTCAGCCGATGGATCATGCGGTCCAGCTCCAGGTCGACACCGACCTGCTGGTCGAGCGCATCGCCGGCCGCGCCAAGGCCGAGGGCCGCGTCGACGACAGCCCCGAGGTCGTGCGCAACCGCCTCAATGTCTACAACGAGGTCACCGCTCCGGTGATCGATTACTACCGTCAGCGCGGCACGCTCAAGGTCGTCGACGGCGAGGGTTCGATGGATGAGGTCTTCACCCGCATCGTCGAAGCGGTCTCGGTCGGCATCGATGTCGGCTGAGCGCGCACACCGCCGCCTGCGCGGCCCGGCCGTCGTCCCCGTCGTCGCGCTTGCCGTCGCCCTGCTCGCGATGCCGCTGCTGGCCACGGCCCAGAAGAGCGGGGCGCAGAAGGGCGAGGCGAAGAAAGAAGACGCCTTCGACTTCGAGGCCGCGGGTGGCGCGGCCGCCGCCGGCCCCATGCATCGCACCGCGGTCGCCCGCATCGCCGGTCATTGCAGCGAGAAAGTGCCCGACAGCGCGCCGCTTTGGCGCGAGGTGAGCGCCGACTGGGACACCCGCAACGCCGCCTGGCTCGTCGCCAGCGAACGGGTGCTCGAGGTCGCGATGCGCAAGCTGCGCGAGCAGAACGAAGACGCCGACGCCGTCCGCGGCATGCTCGACGGTCTGGTCGACGAATTCGCCGACCGTTCGCTCGACGAACTGCGCAAACAGGCGGAGGGCTCCAGCGTCGCCGAAGTCTGCCTCGCGATGCGCAGCGGTATCGCCGACGGGCAGTTCGACGTGGAGACCAACGGCTACACCAAGGCGATCGACATGCTGCGCACTTACCTGCCGGCGGACCAGAAGGAATAGTCCGAACACCGCGCCGATGAAGCACGCGGCCTGTCCGAGGTCGTGCCGCGATCGATCATGAACGTCCTGCCGCAGCACGCATCCCGGTGGCGCTGCCGACTGCGCTCGCAGGCCTGAACATCGCCGCTCTGAAGTCGGGGGGCGCCGGCCGCTGCGATCGATCGGCCCGCCCGCGTGCCCGACGCGGTGGATCGTGCAAGCGGCCCGGTGCTGCTCCGGGGTGGTGGCGCTGCTGTATCGCGTCGTTGCCTGTGCCGCAGGCATTGCCGTCTGCAGACGGATGCGGAAGCGTCGAGTCGGGCCTGGTGCGAATCGGGAACCGAACGCTCGTGTTGCGCAACAACCGAGTGTTCGTCAAAAAATCACAGGGGAATATCCGGATGTCTTCGTTTCAAGCCCGATTTTCCGCGACCTGTCTGCAGGTCGTGCTCGCGATGGCGATCTGCGGCGACGTGTCGGCTTCGACTCGATCGGTTCCGGTCGAAGGCGATGCGGTTCTCGCCGCCGATTCGGAAGGTGCGGCATCCTGCGCGGTGACGCTCGATGGCCGTATCGGCTGCCGCGGGCCGCAACCGGCACTGGCCGCCGATGCGCCCCGCGATGGGCGATTTCTGACCGTCAGCACCAGCGGGCGTCATGCATGCGCGATCCGCAGCGACGGCGAAGTGCTGTGCTGGGGTGCGAACGATCTGGGGCAGTCCTACGCGCCGCAGGGGCTGCAGGCGATCGCCGTACGGGCGGACCCCACCGGCAGTTGCGCGATGCGGGTGGACGGGATGGTCGTCTGTTGGGGCGTGGGCGGCGCAGTCCGCGAGAAAGCGTATTCGTGGGTCGTACCGGATGTCCGCAGCGCGCCCGGAATCGGTGTCGGCGATGCGCATGCCTGTGTCCTGGATGGCCCGCGTTCTCCACGGTGCTGGGGCGACGACAGCCTGGGACAGACACGGGCCGTGGATCGAGCGCTGCGCCAGATCGATGTCCAGGGCGATCATTCCTGCGGCGTCGGCCTGGATGGGCTCGTGGCCTGTTGGGGCGACCCGAAACATGGCGGCTCCACGCCCGTCGACGGCGCGATGCGACAGGTCGAGGTCGGCCAGTTCAACGCCTGTGCACTGCGTGGGGATGGGCGCATCGTGTGCTGGGGTTGGGGGGTGAATGGGCAAAGCCGGGCGCCCGATGGGCGCTTCCGCGCGGTCGCGACCGGTTTGAACCACAGTTGCGCGATCCGCGACGACGGTCAACTCGTGTGCTGGGGATACAACGCGGAAGGGCAATCCAGCCCGCCTGCGGGACGCTTCCGGAAGGTCGCGGTGGGCGAGCGTCACAGTTGCGCGATCGGTCGTGATGCGCAGATCCGGTGCTGGGGTCTGTCCGGCGAGGGGCAAACGCGTCCGCCGACATCGGGCTCGGGGTTTCGCGAGATCGCGGTCGGTCCGTTCCACGGATGTGCGATCCGGGGCGATGGCGGTCTGGATTGCTGGGGGCGCAACGACATGGGGCAGGCGACGCCTCCCTCCGATGGGCGCTACCTCGCCGTGTCCGCCGGATTCGCGCAATCCTGCGCGATCCGCATCGATGGCGGTCGCGTGTGTTGGGGCGGAGCGCTTGCCGAAGACGGCGGCCGCCGCCGCAAATCGCTCGAAAACGCCCTGGCGGTGGACACGACGCCGCCCGTCATCACGCACACCCGCACGCCGCTCAATGGCACGCGTGGTCCGGTGGATCTCGTTGGCGTCTATTGGCAGCGCGGCGACGTCAGAATCACATGGTCGGTCACCGATCCGGAATCGGCCATCGTTTCCTCGTCCGGTTGCGAAAGCGTGGATTACACCTACGACATCTTCCGGGTCCAGTGCGTCGCGACCAGCGCGGGAGGGCAGGCGACCGGATACGCCCTGGTGCTGCGCGATGTCACGCCGCCCACGATCACCGCCAGAGTCGCGCGGGAGCCGAACAACTGGGGCTGGTACAGCAGCGGTGTGTCGGTCGAATTCGCGTGTTCCGATGCGACTTCCGGCGTGTGGTGGTGTCCGAACAGCCAGTACATCATGGAAGAAGGCGCCGGTGTCTCGCGCGCTGAAATCATCTCCGATTACGCGGGCAATACGGCCACCAGCAACGTGTTCTCTGTCAACATCGACCGGACCCCGCCGTCGATCGTCGGCACGCCGCGAGTGCAGCCCAACGAATACGGTTGGCACAGGCAGGACGTCACCTACGACTTCACCTGCACCGACAATCTGTCGGGTTTCGCGGAGGGCACCTGTCCGCCTGCCCGGACGATTTCGACCGAAGCCTTCTCGCAGGTCACGACCGTGTCGATGTACGACCGGGCGGGGAACCTCGGCAGCCTCGATCTGTTTCCGAAGATCGACAAGACCCCGCCCCTCTTGATCCATAACACGATTCCCAGCCTCGTGTTGCTGAATCAAGCGGTGACGCCGTCGCCGGTGTTCCACGACAGCCTCTCGGGATTGTTGTCCGTCGACTGTCCCCCGATGGACACGGCGACTGTCGGGCAGAAGACGGCCACCTGCACCGCACGGGACCTGGCGGGCAATACGGCGAGTGCGTCGCGCAGCTATCGCGTGGTGTACGCGATCGGTGCGACGCTGCCTCCGCTGTCCGACAGAACCCGCACCTACGAGCTGAGAAGCCTGCGCTATGCGACATTGGAGTGGACTGCGAAAGACGCATCCGACCTTCCGGTCAACAACGTCTCTCTGGTCCGCGCCAGCGCGACGCCGCTCGCGGCCTGTCCTTCCGCCCAGGTCGTGACGCTGCCGGCATCGACCGCGGCGGCTGGCGACTCCTATTTCGAATCGCTCGGGGAAGGGCGCTACCGTTACCACTGGTGGGTGCCTACGCCGACCAGCGTGGGTTGCGTGTCGTTGACTCTGGAACTCGACGACGGCAGCCGGCACACGGCGGTGTTCAGGGTCGTGCCGAAAACGATGCGGACCGGTGGACCGCAGCCTGCCGAGCTGCCGCGCCCGCGGTCTCGGGGTGCCGCGAACGACCCGGCGGCTCCATCGACGAACACCGGGCCGCGGCGGGCCGGGCCGCGGAGGCGTTGACCCCCACGTGCGGATGCCGCCGCCGCGCAGCACGCGGCGGCGCATCGTCCGGCGCGCATCGCCCCGCATCCGGCCCGCATCGAGCCTTCGTGGCTTTGCGGTCGGGACGTCGCATTCGTCCTGGGACACATTCGCCCTGGTGTGCGTTCGCCCCGGCGTACGTTCGCCTCGAAGCGCGCGCACGATTCCGGCGAGTGCATCGATCCGCGGCATCCGGCGATGACGCGTGTGCTGAAGTCGTGTGTGCTGACGTCGTGATGGTGCGATGTCCCGGTCTCCGAAACAGGGCGCCATCCGGTCTTCGCGACGACCGGTGTCGGTGGCCTCCCGGCTGCGCGAGCGGCGATTCGGGAGGCTCGCCGCAACGCCCGCTGCGGCATACTAAGCCCCCGGCCTCGGCGGCCGTGCATCAGCGGGCAAGGCTTTGAAACTGCACATCCTCGGCATCTGCGGCACCTTCATGGGCGGCGTGGCCGCGTTGGCGCGCGAGCGCGGGCATGCGGTCGAGGGCAGCGACCAGTCGGTGTACCCGCCGATGTCGACGCAGCTCGAATCGCTGGGCATCGCGCTCAGGCAGGGCTACACACCGGAGAACATCGCCGCCGACTGCGACGAGATCGTGATCGGCAATGCGCTGTCGCGGGGCAACCCGGCGGTCGAGTACGTGCTCGATCAGGGCCTGCATTACACCTCGGGCGCGGCCTGGCTGCGCGAGTACGTGCTGCCCGGGCGCGACACGCTGGCGGTGGCCGGCACCCACGGCAAGACCACCACGACCACGATCCTGAGCTTCCTGCTCGATCGCGCCGGGCGCGATCCGGGTTTCCTGATCGGCGGCGTGGCCGAGGA
>JBIJAD010000256.1:0-5843 GCA_044345955.1 Lysobacteraceae bacterium | reverse complement strand
GGACCTGGGTGTTCAATCCCGCCACGAATTCATCGATTCTCTTCAACCCGGGTCGCGATCTCTACGCTGCGCCCCAATCGATCGAGGAAAATGCGGCAATCGTGCTGTACAAGCCCGACACGCAGTTCACCACGGAACAGACCTTCGAGGTCGTCGGTGCGACCAAGGCAGCGGTCCGCTCCGCGCAGGACACCAAGCTCAACATGAACGCGCTCGGCAAATCCTGGCCGGCAGGGACCAAGCTCGGACTCTGGAAGTGGGGCGGTGGAGATCCGAACGAGATCTGGACCTCGACGATCGTCGCTTTCTAGCGCATCCGATCGACGCGAAGGGGTGTCCCGATCGTTCGGTCATCGGGACACCTGCTCTCGATGCTCTTCGCGATCCGCAGACCGAATCTTTCCGGCGCATCCGCGCCCTCCGTGTGCTCGGCAAGGCCTCGCCCTGCCCCGCTTCACGCAGTATGCGCAGGCCGCCCCGGTCCGATACCGCAGGGCATCGGATCTCTCATGACGGCAAACGCATGATGTTTCCGGCGTGTCTCCGACGGGTTTCGCTGCATGCGGCGCGCTCCGCGCGTGTACTGCCCGTTCCTCCTGATCGAAAGGTTGACGCGTCACAGCGTGTCGAACATTCTCCGTGCGTGGCATACGGCCGCAGGGAATGCGCCATCGAGGAATGCCGTATCGACACGATGTCGCCGCAATCGAGACGAACGTTTGCGTGGCCACGGGGCTTCACTCACGACATGGAGAGCACGAAGATGACGATTCAGAGACGTCTGTTCACCGCAACGATCCTTGCCGCCGCGCTGGCGGGCATCACCGCACCTGCGAAAGCCGAAGTCTACGAGCTGGGCTGGCCGTATCCGCCGAACAATCTCGAGGCCTATGCTGCGCGCAACCAGTATCCGCCGCTGTGCAATCCCACCAACAAACCCGGGCCCGACCGACTGCGCGTGCTGCTCGGCTTCTGGTTCGGCGCACCGAATCAATACAACCCGAACTGGCATATCGGCCGGCCGTGCAACGTCAGCGCCACGTCCTATCACCGCGAGGGCCGCGCACTGGATTTCTACGTCAACGCCTCGGAACCGCGCGCGCAGGCGATCATCGACTGGATTCTCGCCACCGACGAATACGGCAATCCCCACTCCAAGGCGCGTCGTCTCGGGATCATCGAAATCATCTGGAAGGATTCGATCTGGAGTTCCGACCAGCCCGGCGGCTTCCGTCCTTGTCCCAGTTGCGGCCCGCACTACGACCACATCCACTTCAGCTTCTCCCGCGAAGGCGCCAATGCGCAGACGTCGTGGTTCACCACCAACGACAACGTGAGCAGGGCCGCATGCGCGAGTGGCACCGCCGAGGTGAAGTACTGGACATATCCGAGCGGCTTCGGCCCGCTGCGTCATGTCCGGCGCATCGCCTACGCCGGCAGCACCTACGCGACGCAGTCGTCGTTGGCCGGATCGCCGTGGCGGGTCTACAGCTCGCTCGGCCCCACCGTCGTCGCCGCGAACGCACCGGTGAGCGCACTCTACGGCGCGCGCGCATACCTGGGCCCGTGCACGGTCACGCTGTTCTGATCGAATGCAGGGTATCGGTCGACATATCGGTTGATCCCGACGGATCGTCGACGGCGTCGAAGGCTTCGGAAGCGGAAACCACATCGCGGTTTCCGCTTCCGGAGTCCGTCGACGCTGCGCGATCCACGCCGCCGACAGGCGATCACGGCAGAAGAAACGCTCGATCTCACCCCGCGGAGAATCGCTCTCTCGCCATGTCGGCCTGCCCGCCTTCCGGGAAGGCTTCGAGATAGCGCCGGTAGTGCGTCGGATCACCGTGCTGCTGCGCCAGGGCTTCGCAGGCTTCGAAGACGTTTTCGGCCAGCATCGTGGCGTCCTGGCCCAAGGCGAGCGCCTTCAGATACGAGGCGATGGCTTCGTCGTGACGGTCGAGGAAAAACAGCGCGGCGCCGATCTGCGCTTCGCACAGGCCCTCGTCGTCGGGGAATTGCCTGGCCATGGCGCGGTAGGCGACGATCGTTTCCTCGAATTTCTGGTCGAGCATCAGCGCGCAGGCACGATTGAAGAGCACCGACCGGGCACTGCCGGTCTGCTGCTTGGTCAGCAGTTTCGCGCGCGCCTGTTTCGCTTCCTCGAATGCTTCGTCGCGGCTTTTCTTGCCGAATACGCCGGCGTAATGGTCCATCGATACCTCGGTCGAATGACGGGAACCCAGCGAAGGGCGGGCATGGCCCATGGCTTTTGCCGGCATGCGCGATGCGGCGCTGCGTTCAGAGCGATTGCGCGAGGGCGACGGCTTTGCGGATCTTGTCGTCGTTCGGCGTCTTGAGGTCGGAGACGTTGATCTGCATTTCGCTCTGGCCCTTGACGAAATACAGCATCGCCACGCCGGTGTTGGCGGTCGCATAGGCGTTCGCGCCGAGGGCCGGCTGCGCCTGATAGCCGGTCGCGTTGACCGCGGTCTCGTGGCGGGAGGCGAGATTGGCACGGGCCTTGTCCTCGGTCGCGGAGGTGGCGACGAAGATCTCGACGGTGTGGGTGGGTGTGTCCTTGGCGAACTCGATCGCGCCCACGCCGGCCCAGTAGGTGCAGCGCGAATCCCAGACGTAGCCGCTCATCTGCGGGTCGAGTTTCTGGTGGACTTCGAAGCTCAGATCCGGGAACACCGCCTTCAGTTTCTCCGGCGTCAGCGCGGCGCAGGCATCGACCGGCGCGACGGTTTTCAACCGTTCGAGTTCGGCGTCGGGGCTCGGCGGCGGCGCGGCGGCCGGGGTCGCGGCCTGTTCGGGAGCGGCGGCATCGCCGGCGGCAGGCGGCGCGCGGTCGCACGCGACCAGCGCGATCGGCGCGATCAGCGCGAGACTCATCCACACCATGTTCGATCGACGCATGATCCTGTCTCCATCTGCGGGAAAATGACGCGGCAGTCTGCACGCAGACCTGCTGCGGGTTCAACGGGGCACGCCACGCCATGGCGTCGCTCGCCGCCACTCTGCCCGACACGGCAAAAGTCGGACGGACAGGACACGGCGACACCGCGCACCGCTGCGTCGTCCGATGCCGGCGCCGCGCACGCCACCGGCCGGACTGCCGCCCGTGACGCGCTCAGGCGAGATGCGCCAGGATCTCGTCGGTATCGGCGGCGGTCAGATCGCGGTCGATCTCGTGCACGACCAGCCCCCGCAACGAAGGCTCGAGCGTCGCGCGCAGGGTGCCGAGGAAGCGCGGCGACGCCGCCAGCACCAGCGCGTCCCAGCGTCGCTCGGTGCGGCCGCGCGCCAATGCCTCCGCGAGGTCTTGCGCGAACGCCGCAGCGGCCTTGTCGCGCTCGTCGGTGCGCGGCTCGATCGTATGCCCGGCATGCCCGAGGCGGCCGTGCGCGACCGACACGCTGGCGCGCCGGTCCGAGGAGAACGCGCCGCCTTTCGCTCGAGCTTCGGGGCAGACGAAATCGGCGATTTCCCGGAGCATCGGTTGCGCGTCCTCGCGCGAGAACAGCCGCGCGCGTGCGGCGTCTGCGATCAGGATCCAGGTCGTGGTCATGGGGGCGTCCTCCTCGGTGGACCGGCCTGAGCGCCGGTCGTGATGATGAGCCGCAAGCGCGGCGATCGTGCCGTTGCGCCGGCAGCGGTCCCGATCCGACCGCGGGCGAACGCACCGTTCATCCGTCGTCGCCATCCGGGCGCGAACCGTTGCGCGCGGGCATGCGGCGCGCGAGCCAGCCGGCGGCGTGTTCCGCGACCGCTTCCAGCGTGCCCGGCTCCTCGAACAGATGGGTCGCACCCGGAATCACGATCAATTGCGCATGGCGACCGATTTCGGCCAGCGCGCGCCGATTGAGCGCGAGCACCTCATGGTCCTCGCCGCCGACCAGCAACAGGGTCGGCGCGCGCACGCGCCGCAGCGCGGCGGCGCCGGCGAGATCCGGGCGGCCGCCACGCGAGATCACGGCGATCACGTCGTCCGGCCGTTGCGCCGCCAGGGTCAGGGCCGCGGCGGCGCCTGTGCTGGCACCGAACAGCGCCACCGGCAACCCGTCGCGGGCGATGTCCTGCTGCGCCCAGGCCAAGGCAAGCCGTAGACGACGCGCCAACAGGTCGATGTCGAAGCGCGCCTCGGGATCCCGCGCTTCGCGCTCGGTCAGCAGGTCGAACAACAGCGTGGCGAAGCCGGCGCGGTTCATTGCGTCGGCGACGAGACGATTGCGCACGCTGAGACGGCTGCTGCCGCTGCCGTGCGCGAACAGCACCAGCGCGCGCGCGGCCGCCGGCACATGGAGATCGCCCCGCAGCGTGCCGGCCTCGCAGTGCAGTGCGACGGCGCGCTCCGCGGCGGAGACGGGGCGATCGGTCGTGCCGGCCGGCGCCTGCGCCAGCGCCGCGATCACCGCGGCGTCGTCGACCTCGGAGAAATCGAGGTAATGCTCGCCGACCGCACCGAACACGGCAGGCGACGCCAAGACCACGACCTCGTCGGCGACTTCGCGCACCCGCGCGAGGCTTTCCCGCGCGCCGATCGGCACCGCGCAGATCAGCCGTGCCGGCTGCTGCGCCCGCGCCGCCTGCAGGGCGGCGAGCATCGTCGCGCCGGTGGCGAGGCCGTCGTCGATGACGATCACGGTGCGCCCGCGCAGGGGCAGCCCCGGCCGATCGCCGCAGTAGCGGTGCCGGCGATCGCGGATCAATGCCGACTGCCGCGCCGCTTCGCGCCGCAGATAGTCGCCGTCGGCGCCGACCCGGACCGCCGCCGTTCGATCGAGGGTGAGCGCGCCGCGCTCGTCCACGGCGCCGATCGCCAGCTCCGGATTGCCCGGTGCGCCGAGTTTGCGCACCAGGATCAGATCCAGATCGCCGTGCAGCGCATCGGCCACGATCCGCGCCATCGGTACCGCGCCGCGCGGAATCGCGAGGATCAGGGGGTGCGTATCGCGGAAGCGTGCGAGCGCCTGCGCAAGCCGGCGCCCGGCATCACTGCGATCGCGGAACGGTGACATGTGCATACCACCCCTCCGGGCGACCGTGCACGTTGTCCGGATCATGCCCGCATCGGGCGCGCGCGGCATTGATCCGGGTCAATCCCGAAATCGCGAGCGTTCGACGTCACCGGCCGATTCAACCTGCAGGCACGATCCGCGGATACGCCTTGCATGACCGCCGAAGCCGCGGGACACGCCTATACTCGCGGGTATCCCGGCGCCACGGCCGCACGGCGTCGCATTCACGGAGGTCCGCATGCTGCGCCCGATGCTGTTGCTGTGTCTGGTCACCGTCGTCGCCGGCTGCAATGGCGGCGATGCCCCGCCGGCGGGCGCCGCCGATCCGCCGCCGCCGGCCGCCGGTGCATCGCCGGCCTCGCCCGCAGCGGAAGCGCCATCGCCCTCGCCTGCCCCGGCTGCAGCGGAAAGCGCACCCGCGGTCGATACCCTGCTCCGCCCCGACGACACCCTGACCACCGCGCAGGCACGGCTGGGCGCGACCAACCTCGTCCCGCGCGAGATCGGCGGCGCCGAAGGCGGGACCCTCCCGGGCTGGGTGCTGTACCCGGACGACCCGACGCGCACTGCGGACGTGTTCCTCGACGAGGCCGGGACGCATCCGGCGATCCTGCGGATCAACGCCCCGCAGAGCGTCTGGCGCCGCGGCGACGGCATCCGCATCGGACTGACCAGCAGCGAGCTGCAGACGATGAACGGCCGCGCCTTCGAGTTCTCGGGTTTCGACTGGGACTACGGCGGCGCGGTCACCGACTGGCGCGGCGGCCGGCTCGACCCGAAAGGCACACCGCGCGGCGGCCTGACCCTGTGCCCGCCGGAGTC
>JBIJAD010000257.1:0-5843 GCA_044345955.1 Lysobacteraceae bacterium | reverse complement strand
CGAGGAAGAACAGCGGTTCCGCGCCCTGCACGAGCACGTCGTTGACGCACATCGCGACCAGATCGATGCCGATGGTGTCGTGGCGGCCGAGCTGCTGGGCCAGCTTGAGCTTGGTGCCGACGCCGTCGGTGCCGGAGACCAGCACCGGCTCGCGGTATTTGCCGGAGAGGTCGAACAGCGCGCCGAAGCCGCCGAGGCCGCCCATCACTTCCGGGCGGAAGCTGCGCTTCACCAGCGGCTTGATCCGTTCGACGACTGCGTTGCCCGCGTCGATGTCGACACCGGCGTCGCGATAGGTCATGCCGCTTTGGGGCGTGCCGGCGGAAGCGGGGGGTGGCTGGGTCACGGCGGATGTCTTCTGGCGCGGAAAGGCGGAATTGTAGCCGCTGCGACTGCGCCGACGGGGCCGGTTGGGCGGGTTCCGGCCGCGTCGCATACCCCCGCCGGGGGCGTTGTGGCACCATTTCCGGCGTTGTCTCTCTCCGGAACCTGAAGATGCGGCAGTCGAGCGGTGGACAGTCGAGCGGTGCATGGGCGTGCTGGGTGGCGGGGCTGTGCCTCGGCTGGCTGCTGTTCGCAGCCCCGGCCCTGGCCCAGCGCGTCGAAGGCGACCGTGCCGCCGCCAGCGGCGTCTACGAGGCCGAGGTCCCGGTCAACAGCCAGACCGAGAGCGAGCGCAACAACGGTTTTGCCCGCGGGCTGGCCCAGGTGCTGGCCAAGATCAGCGGCGACCGGGCCGCGACCGGGCGCCCGGGCGTCGGCCAGGAACTGCGCCGGGCCAAGGAATACGTGGCCGGCTACGACTACCGCCAGGACCAGGGCGTCTCCGCCACCGGCGCGCCGACCTTCCGGACCATCCTCGTGGTCCGTTTCGATCAGGCCAGGGTCGACGGCGTGATCGGCGCGCTCGGTCTGCCGATCTGGCCGCAGCCGCGGCCCAAGCCGGTGCTGTGGCTGGCGATCGACGACGGCAAGGGTCCGCGGCTGGTCGGTCTGGGCCAGAGCAATGCCGCCCGTTCGGTGCACGATCGCGCGATCGAGCGCGGCTACCGCCTCGGTCTGCCGTCCGGCAACGCCGCCGAACAGGCCGCGGTCGGCGCCATCTGGCGCGGCGACACCGGCGCCGTCGCCCGCATCTCGGCCCGCTACAGCCCGCCGATGCAGTTGATCGGCAAGCTCTATCGCAAGGGCACCGGCTGGAAGGCGGACTGGATCTTCGTCGACGGCGGCCGGGTGCTGTCGAACTGGTCGACCGAAAGCGCGGATGCGCGCACCGCGATGGCCGGCGGCGCCGACGGCGCGGCCGACGCGATGATCCGCCGCTACGCGCGTCGTGGCGGCGGCGTGGGTGCGCCAGGCAACTATCGGGTGCTGATCACCGGCATCGACAGCGCCGACGACTACATCCGCCTGATGAGCCATCTGCAGGAAATCTCGGTGGTGCGCAAGGTGCGTCCGGTCCGCGCCGGCGCCGACGGCCTGCTGCTGGAACTGGAGCTGATCAGCGGCCTGCCCGGCTTCCGCAAGATGATCGACGGCCGCGGCGTGCTGGTCGGCAGCGGCAGCGGAACCGGCAGCGAGGACGCGCCGGTCCCGGAGGGCGGCGAACCTGCCGTTCCGACCTTCGATATGCGCTGAGGCCGGCATGAACACCGAATCCGAGCACAAGCCCGCGCCGGCAGACGGCCGCGATCACGCGGTCGAGGACATCGCGCGCTTCTTCCGTCGTCTGCAGTGGGCGCTGCTGCTCGTCGGCGTGGCCGCGCTGATCTGGCTGATGACCCCCGTGCTGACCCCGTTCGCCGCCGCCGCGCTGCTGGCCTGGCTGGGCGACCCGGTGGTCGATCGCCTGCAGAAGCGCGGGATGTCGCGCAACAAGGCGGTCGGCCTGGTGTTCACGCTGATGTTGCTGGGCCTGGTGGTGCTGGTGCTGATCCTGATCCCGGTGATCGAGAGCCAGATCCAGGTGCTGGTGCGCTCGGTGCCGGTGTGGATCGAATGGCTGGTGCGCACCGGTCTGCCATGGTTGCAGGAACGCACCGGGCTCGAAGTCGCGACCTGGCTGGACCCCGACCATCTGCTGGAGATGCTGCGCCGCAACTGGCAGGGCGCCAGCGGCATCGCCACCCAGGTGCTCGGCGTGGTGACCCAGTCGGGCTTCACCGTGCTCGGTTGGTTCGCCAATCTGGTGCTGATCCCGTTCATCACGTTCTTCTTCCTGCGTGACTGGGACGTCCTCGTGCAGCGTGCCGGTGCGCTGGTGCCGCGCGACCGTTACGCCACCGTCGCCGCGCTGGCGAAGGAATCCGACGCCGTGCTCGGCAGTTTCCTGCGCGGCCAGTTCATGGTGATGCTGGCGATGGGCCTGTTCTACGCGATCGGGCTGTGGGGCGTGGGCCTGGAAGTGGGTGTCCTGATCGGCGTGCTGGCCGGCCTGCTCACCGTCATTCCCTACCTCGGCCCGACCACGGTGCTGGTCGGTGGCAGCATCGCCGCGCTGGTGCAGTTCGGCGACTGGCAGCATCTGCTCGGCGTGATCGCGGTCTGGGGCATCGGCCAGTTGCTGGAAAGCTACGTGCTGACCCCGAAGCTGGTCGGCGACCGCGTCGGTCTGAGCCCGGTCACGGTGGTGTTCGCGGTGATGGCCGGCGGCACTCTGTTCGGCTTCCTCGGCATGCTGCTGGCGCTGCCGGTGGCCTCGGTCGCGAACGTGCTGATCCGCCACGTGCACGGCCGCTACACCACCAGCCGCTTCTATCTGGGCGAAAGCGCGACCGCGCCGAAGATCGAGATCGCGGAAGTGCACAACGCACGCCCCGCGGCGGCTTCCGACGACGTGCCTTCCGAAACCGCACGGCCGGGGCCGACGGACAAGGCGTGAGCGTGCCCGTGCCGCCGGGCGCCGTCGCGCAGTTGCCGCTGGCGCTGCGTTTCCCGCCCGATCAACGTTTCGAGACTTTCGCCGCCGCGCCCGCGGGTGCGCTGGCGCAGTTGCGCGCGCAGGCACGCGGCGAGGACGCGCCCGGCGGGATCTTGGTCTGCGGCCCCGCCGGCACCGGCAAGACCCATCTGCTGCTCGCCGCCTGTGCCGAAGCCGAGGCTGTCGGTCATCGCACCGCCTATCTGCCGCTGGTTGCCGCCGCCGGCCGCCTGCGCGATGCGCTGGATGCCTTCGAGCAGGCCGATCTGCTCGCGCTCGATGGCCTGGACGCGATCGCCGGTGACCGCGAGGACGAAATCGCGCTGTTCGATGCCCACAACCGCGCCCGCGACGCCGGCCGCCGGTTGCTGTACGCCGCGCGGCATGCGCCCGATGCGCTCGGGTTGGCGCTGCCCGATCTGCGCTCGCGTCTGGGGCAGTGCGCGCGGATCGCGCTGGAACCGCTGGACGACGCCGGCCGCGCCGATGTCCTGCGCCTGCGCGCCCAGCGTCGCGGTCTGCAACTGGAGGACGCCGCGATCGAGTGGCTGCTGCGCCGGGTCGATCGCGACCTCGCCAGTCTCACCGCGCTGTTCGACCGCCTCGATCGCGAATCGCTGGCGGCGCAGCGGCGGCTGACGGTGCCGTTTTTGCGGAGGGTGTTGGGCGGCTGAGTCTGCGCGGCGGCGTCGATGCGATCACGGCGCGACGCATCACGCGTCGTGTTCGCGCTGCGACAGCGAGGCATCCAACGCCGCCAACCGCTCCGGCGTGCCCACATCCGTCCACTGCCCGCGATGATGTTCGCCCGTCACCGCGCCGCGGCCCATCGCCGCGCGCAGCAGCGGGGCGAGTTTGAAGCGTGGTGGTTTTTCGTTCGCGCCGGGGGCGTTGCCGACGATCCGGCGCCAGTCTTCGAACAAGGTCGGACGATACACGCCGATGCCGGCGAAGGTCAGGCGGGTGCCGGCGTCGCCGTCGATGCGCTCCTCCGGCGCCGGCGTCGCGCTCGACAGACGGCCGTCGCGCAGCAGCACGAAATCGCCGTTCGGGTGGTGTTCGGGATTGTCGACCATCACCAGATGCGCCACACCCGCCGGTTCGCTCGGCAGCGCGGCGAAGTCGTGATCGGTCCAGATGTCGCCGTTGATCGCGAGGAAAGGCTCCTCGCTGATCCGTTCGGTGCCCAGCAGCGGCAGCGCGTTCCACATGCCGCCGCCGGTCTCCAGCGGGGTCGGGCCTTCGTGGATGTATTCGATGGAGACGCCGAAATCGCTGCCGTCGCCGAGGGTTTCGGGAAAGCGTTTCGCCAGCCAACTTGTGTTGACGACGATCTCGCGAATCCCTGCGGCCGCGAGTTTTTCCAGGTGCCAGACGATCAGCGGCTTGCCGCCCGCCTGCAGCAGCGGTTTGGGCGTGGTCTCGGTCAGCGGACGCATCCGCTCGCCGAGGCCTGCGGCGAAGATCAGGGCTTTCATCGCGTGCGGCTCCCCCCGGGACTACGGATGCACTGTGCCACGCCGCGCGCCCCCGCGACTGTGCCGTCCGGCACGTCAGTCGCGTTGCAGTGCCGGGCGGACGTGGCGGTCGAGCAGTTCGCCCAGCGGTGCCAGCTCCGGATACTTCGGCAGCACCGCGTCGAGATAGGCGAGGAAACGCGGCGCGTCGGCGAGGTATTTGGGCTTGCCGTCGCGATGGTGCAGGCGGGCGAAGATGCCCATCACCTTCAGATGGCGCTGCACACCGATCCAGTCGGCGTCGCGCAGGAATTGCGCCAGCGGCGGCACCGGCAGGCCCACGGCCGCGGCGCGCGCGTGATAGCGCTCCAGCCAGCCGGCGACCCGGGGTTCCGGCCAGCTCAGGAAGGCGTCGCGGAACAGGCTCAGCGCGTCGTAGGCGATCGGCCCGCGCACCGCGTCCTGGAAATCCAGCACTGCCGGCCCGTCCGCGGCCGGCATCAGATTGCGCGGCATGAAATCGCGGTGGACCAGCACCTGCGGCTGCGACAGCGCGGCGTCGATCAGGCGGCGATGGATCAGGTCCAACGCTTCCAGATCGGCGCAGTCGAGCGTCACGCCGAGATGGCGACCGAGGAACCATTCGTCGAACAGGCGCAACTCGCGGGTCAGCAGCGCTTCGTCGTAGGCCGGCAGATCGGCCGGCGGCGCGATCGCCTGCAGCCGCAGCAATTGTTCGAGCGCGTCCTCGAACAGCGCATCGGCGTTGTCCGCGGCGATCGCGTGCAGATAGGTCTCGCGGCCCAGGTCCTCCAGCAGCAGGAAGCCCTGTTCGGTGTCCCCGGCCAGCACCCGCGGCACCCGCACGCCGCCGGATTCGAGCAGATCGCGGATCCGCAGCCACGGCCGCACGTCCTCCAGGTCCGGCGGCGAGTCCATCACGATCAGATTGCGCTCGGCCGTGGTGCCGGCATCGGCGACGCCGCGCCAGTAGCTGCGGAAGCCGGCGTCCATCGAGGCGCGTTCCAGCTCCAGAGCGGGGGCGTCGGCGGCGGCGCGGGCCCAGTCGCGGCGGGTCTCGGCGCGGGGATCGTCGGTCGGCGGGGCGGGTGCGGCAGGCATGCGGTGGTCGGGCGGCGGAGGCTGCGGGAGGCGACAGGGTAAACTGCGGCCCTCGTTTTCGGGAGCGCGTCATGAGCGAGCTGCAGCCGGTGTTGTTGTCGGGCGGGTCCGGAACCCGTCTGTGGCCGCTGTCGCGCGAGGCGTATCCCAAGCAGTTCCTGCCCCTGGTCGGCGACGACACCATGCTCCAGGCCACCTGGCGGCGGGTCGCGCCGCTGACCGCGCGCGCGCCCCTGGTGGTCGCCAACGAGGAGCACCGCTTCCTGGTCGCCGAGCAACTGCGCCTGACCGGCGCGCCGACGCCGCGGATCGTGCTCGAACCGGTCGGCCGCAACACCGCCCCG
>JBIJAD010000020.1:0-21111 GCA_044345955.1 Lysobacteraceae bacterium | reverse complement strand
GCGTCCTGGGCGGCGCGGCTCGCGCCCCCCGGGCCCGGTTTGCCGCCCTTCAGCACCGCGACCACACCGGTGGTGGCGATGCCGGTGCGCACCTCGAGCCCGAGCGAACGCAGATGATCGGCGACCACCTTCGCGGTACGCACCTCGCGGTTGCCCAGTTCCGGGAACTGGTGGATGTCGCGGCGCCATCCCACCACTTTCGACTGCAGGCGCTGGGCCTGTGCGGCGACTTCGGGACGTGCGGCCTCGGCGGCGCGGGCGGGTGCGGCGGTCGCGCACAGCGCGACGGCGAGAGACAGGGCGGACAGAACCGGCGGGATGCGACGCATGCGGACCTCCATGGAATCCGCCGATGCTAACCCGAAGCCGCACCGGGCGCAGTCTTCCGCTGCAGCCGTCCGTCCGGTGGCAGCGACGCAAGTCGCGACAACCATGCCGTGGCCCGTCTCGACTTGCGTCGCTCCCGCAGCCGATCGCGCCGGATCGGAAGCCCCTCGCCAAGCGGACCGCCGGCATGCGAGGCTGCGCCCCTCGCATCCGCGCTGCATTCCGGGGAACCCGCGCCATGTCCGATCCCGCTTCCGCCCGCCCGCTGCAGGGCGATGCCGCGCTGATCCGCGCGGTCGGCACTTTCGCGCTCACCGCCGCGGTCATCAACGTGATCGTCGGCGGCGGGATCTTCCGCATGCCGGCGGCGCTGGGCGAGCAGATGGGCGCCGCCGCGCCGCTCGCGCTGCTCGCGGGCGCGCTGGCGATCGTGCCGGTGGCGCTGTGTTTCGCCGCGATCGGCAGCCGCACCCGCGCCACCGGCGGGCCCTACACCTATCTGACGGCGGTGTTCGGCGCGTTCGCCGGCTTCGTCGCCGGCGCGCTGATGTGGATCAGCAATCTCGCCTCCAGCGCCGGCGTGGCTGCCGCGTTGTCGGATCAGGTCGCGACCCTCGCGCCGGCGTTCGCGGACGACACGATGCGCGCGCTGCTGCTGACCGGGGTGTATCTGGGGCTGTTCGCGCTCAACGCCTTCGGGGTGAAGCTCGGTTCGCGCGCGATCGCGGCGCTGGCCGCGCTCAAGCTCACGCCGCTGTTCCTGCTCGCCGCGATCGGCGTGTTCTTCGTCGACTGGTCGCAGATCAGCTTCTCGTTCGCCGATGTGCCATCGGTGTCCGCGCTGGGCGCGTCGATGGTGCTGGTGATGTTCGCCTACTCCGGCATGGAAACCGCGCTGGTGCCCTCGGGCGAGCTGCGCGACCCCGCGCGCAACGTTCCGCGCGCGACCATCGCCGCGATCTTGCTGGTGGTGGTGCTGTATCTCGGTCTCCAGATCGTCGGCCAAGGCCTGCTCGGCGCGGATCTGGCGAAGAGTTCGGTACCGATCGCCGACACCGCGGCGGCGCTGTGGGAGCCCGGCCGCGTGCTGCTGCTGCTCACCGCCTGCGTGTCGATGACCGGTTTCCTGATGGGCAACCTGTTCGGCACCTCGCGGCTGGTGTATGCCCTCGGCCGCGACGGTTATCTGCCGCGCGCCTTCGGCCGGGTCACCGCCGGCCATCGTGTGCCGCTGCTGGCGCTGGCCGCGCATGCCGGCATCGCCTGGGCGCTGGCGCTGGTCGGGAGTTTCGACAAGCTGGCACTGATTTCCGGCGGCGCGATCTGCCTGATGTACGCCTTCGTCGGCGCCGCCGCCTGGCGCGCGCAGCGGATCGATCTGCGCGACGGCGACAGCGTGCCGTTCCGGCTGCCCGGCGGCGGCGTCATTCCGCTGGTATCGCTGGCGGCGATGCTCGCGATCGTCACCACGCTCAAGCCCGACGAATGGCTGGCGATCGGGGTCGCGCTGGCGGCGCTGGTCGCGGTGTACGGGCTGCTGCGCGCGCTGCGTTCCCGGGCAGGTTGATGCGCGACAGCCCCGCACCGCGGCGAGGCTGTCGTGTCATGCGGCTCAGGGCGAGGTCGGCTCGCAGGGGGAGCGCGTCCACCAGCCCATGCCGTTCCAGGCAAGGACGGTGCTCTGGCACTGCGATCCGGTGTTGAAGAACAACACCTGACACTGCACGTTGCGCGAGGCGGGATCCCCGAAGCAGACGGTCGCGGTCCACGGCATGCCGACGCCCGGATCACGCGGATTGGAGACCGGTCCGCCGATCTGCGCCGCCGACAGCGGCGTGGACAGGGCGATGCCGACGGTGAGCAGGACCGAGGCGAGGGAGAGCTTGAGCAGGTTCATGAGCGGCTTCCGTGACGACCACGACGCTGTGGCCGTCGGAAATGATCGATATCGCATCGCGCTCCGCAAGCAAGCCCTCACAGGCCGTGATCGCGCCGCGGCGGGCCGGCTGCGGGCAGTCCTCGGGAACGAATCGGCGCGAAGTGATTGATCCGTCGGGCCGCGCGCCGTGGCTGTTCGCGATTCGCGTCGGGCCGCGGCCCGTCGATTCGTTCCCGATGCGTTCCCGTCGCGTCCCGTTCCGTTCCGCCGTCGGGCCGGCTTCGCCCGTCGGTCATCCCCCGTATTGCGTGGATCGGTCGCCGATCGGCGCTCAGTGCGTATTGCGGTCGCGGTCCCAGCCGCGGTGGCGGATGTCCAGATACAGGCTGTAGCAGGCGGTGAAGGCGGGGAACAGGTTCTGCAGGATGCCGACCGCGTCCTGCTTCGAGGAGAAGATGAAGTAGCTGAGCGTCATCAGGCTGCCGACGATGCTCATGTACCAGAACAGGCGCGGGATCACCGGCTTGCCGGCGCGCCTGCTGGCGATGAACTGCACCACCCAGCGGCAACCGAACATCAGCGCGCCGGTGAGGCCGATCAGCTTCCACGGGCTCATGTGGATGCCGGTCCACTCCAGCCACGCGATCGGGGTGTTCATGAACTCCACGTCACACCTCCTCGACTGCGGTGCGTTTGCTGCGCACGATCAGCCAGGCCACGCCGCGCAGATCGCGCAGGCCGACCAGGGCGCGGTTGAGGTTGTTGTACTTGGACACGCCGCTGGCGCGATGGCGGTGATTCACCGGCACGCTGAGCGTCTTCCAGCCCGCGCGCTGCATCAGCGCCGGCAGATAGCGGTGCATGTGATCGAAATACGGCAGGTCGAGGAAGGCCTCGCGTTCGAACAGCTTGATCCCGCAGCCGGTGTCGGGGGTGGAATCGCGCAGCATGCGGCTGCGGATCGCATTGGCGAACTTCGAGGCCCAGCGCTTGCTGCCGGTGTCCTTCCGGCTCACCCGCCAGCCGGCGAACAGTTTCACGTCCGCAGGCGATTCGTCGCGTTTGGCGAGCAGCTTCGGGATATCGGCCGGGTCGTTCTGGCCGTCGCCGTCGAGGGTGGCGATCCAGACCCCGCGCGCGGCCTTCACGCCGGTGCGGACCGCGGTGCTCTGCCCGCTCTGATTGACGTGTTTGATCACGCGAAGTTCCGGCACTTCGGCCTTCAGCTTTTTCAACACATCGAGGGTGTCGTCGCGCGAGCAGTCGTCGACGTAGACGATCTCGAAGTCGACAACACCGCGCAGCGCGGCGACGATTTCGTTCACCAGCGGGGTGACGTTGTCGCGCTCGTTGAACACCGGGACGACGACGGAGAGATGGGGTGTGATCATGGTGTGCGATATCCGGATTCTTTCTGCGAGCGGATGGCGAGGATCACCACTTCATCCTTGAACGGATCGTAGGCGTAAAGCGCGAGGTAGCCGTGGCGGTCTCGCCCGATGACCAGTTCGCGTCGTTCCTCGTCCATCTGACGACCGATCCGGGGATTGCTCGTAAGGACATTCGCCGCCGCCACGACCTCCGCGATTCTGCCGATGGAGTCCGAGGCGTCGTGCGCCGAAAGGTGGGTGAGGATCCGTTCAAAGTCGCGATCGACTTGCGCCGCGACGACGACCGTCGTCATGCGTCACTTGCCGATGCGGCGTGCGACCGGCGGTTCGACATCTTCGCCCTGCACGCGGCGGAGGAGATAGTCGCGCATCTCTTCCCACGGGATGCCCTCTCCGGTCGCGAGGAAGTGCTCATGCCGCTGCCGCGCCTCCTCGTGGAACGCCTGCCGGCGCTCCAGCGCATCCGCCTTTTCGGCGATCGCATCGAGAATCAGGCTGTGGGTCGACGTGCCTTCCGCCTCGGCCAGCCGCGCCAGGCGGGCCTTCAGTTCCTCGGGCAGACGGATGGTGGTGGTGGGCGTCGGCATGGGCGGCCTCCGGGGCGGGTCGGGCGGCACTGTAGCACGGATGTGCTACGGCGGCCGCGGCCGCGGATGTCAGAACAGTCCGAAGCGCTTCTTCGCCACGTTCCTGCGGCGCGGATCGACGATGTCGCTCACCGCGTGCCGCACGAAGCCGTCCAGCAGGGCATCGGTGCCGCGGCGCAGCTTGAGGTCCATTTCCTCGGCGAACAAGGGATACACCGCGAGGAAGCCGATCGACTTGTGCTCGTCGATCGGCAGGACGAAGAATTCCTCCGGCGCGGTGACCGGCGGCAACAGGATGGCGCCGGTGAATTTGACATTGTCGGCGTAGGGTTCCGCCGGGTCGCCGTTGGGAACGGTGTGTCCCCAGCCGAGCCACGTGTCGTACTTGTGCGGCAGGCGGGCCAGCGTCTTCAGCAGGCGGATCGGCCAGTACCAGCGCTCGTCTTCGAACGCGCTCATCTCGAAGCGCCAGTCTTCCGGCAGCGTGATCATCAGTTCGAGGTGCGCCGGCAACCCGCTGTCGTCCGGCACCGACATCGGCAGGTCGCTCATGCCCGAGGTGATCAACCGCGCGAACGGAGCGTCCGCGGTCGGTTTCACCCAATGCAGGTCGATGTGCACGGTGTCTGAGACCACTTCGTGGAAAACGGCTTCGATCGGGCCGAGGTGGCGCTCGATGTGCTCGGAGATCTGCTGCAGACAGTTCCCCTCCGCCGGCGGCCGCCATTCCGAAGGCATGCCGTGGCGGTAGATCGTGCTGCCGCCCGGGCTGTCCTGAGGGGTGTTGTCGTCGGTGCTCATGCGGGGACGTCGGGTGCGGGGCTCATCCCCGCGCCTTCAACCGCTCCAGCAACCCGTCCAGCGTGTCCAGATCGGTGTAGTGGATCACCAGCCGGCCCTTGCCGCCGCGGCCGTGCAGCACGTTCACCTTCGTGCCCAGCGATTCGGACAGATCGCGCTCCAGGGCGACGATATCGGCCTGCGGTTTGGCCTTGCCGTTGCCGGCCTTGGCCTTGGCCGCGGTCGGCACCTGGCCGGCGCTGAGCTGCTGCACGCGGTGTTCGACTTCGCGCACCGACCAGCCGTTGTCGACCGCCTGACGGGCGAGCGCGATCGCGGCCTGCGGCGTGAGCGACAGCAGCGCGCGGGCGTGGCCCATCTCGATCGCGCGGGTCTCGACCAGGGTGCGGATGTCGGCGGGCAGTTCGAGCAGGCGCAGCAGATTGGACACCGCCGCGCGCGAACGGCCGACAGCCTCGGCGGCCTGGGCGTGGGTGAGGTCGAACTCGTCGATCAGCCGCTGCAGCGCCTGCGCTTCTTCCAGCGGGTTGAGGTCTTCGCGCTGGATGTTCTCGATCAGCGCCATCGCGACCACGGTGCGGTCGTCGACTTCGCGCACGACGACCGGAATCTCTTTCAGCCCGGCCTGCTGCGACGCACGCCAGCGGCGTTCGCCGGCGATGATCTCGTAGACCTTGCCGCCCTTGTCCTTGGCGATCTCGCGCACCACCACCGGCTGGATCACGCCCTGGGCCTTGATCGACTCGGCCAGCTCGGTGAGCTTGGCCGGGTCCATCGCGCGCCGCGGCTGGTACTTGCCGGGGGTCAGGGCGTCGATCGGCAACATGCGCAGGGTGTCGGCGGGCGTGGCTTCGAGCGCGGGCGCCGCCGCTGCGGCCTTGGGGCCGAGCAGGGCTTCGAGCCCACGGCCGAGGCCGCGTTTCTTGGCGGGCGCGCCCTTGGCGACGGTCATGCGGAAGTCTCCGGAGCGGTGTTGCGGGAAGCCTGCGCGCGCTCGCGCTGGTGACGGATGATTTCCCCGGCGAGGCCGAGGTAGGCGATCGCGCCGCGCGAGGCCTTGTCGTAGCCGACGATGCTCACGCCGTGGCTGGGCGCTTCGGCCACGCGCACGTTGCGCGGCACGATGGTGCGGAAGACCTTGTCGCCGAAATGCGCGGTGAGGTCGGCCGAGACCGCGTTGGCGAGGTTGTTGCGCACATCGAACATGGTGCGCAGCACGCCTTCGATCTCCAGGCTCGGGTTGAGCCTGGCCTTGAGCGCGTCGATCGTCTGCAGCAGCGCGCTCAGGCCTTCCAGCGCGTAGTACTCGCACTGCATCGGCACCAGCACCGAGTCGGCCGCGGTCAGCGCGTTGAGAGTCAGCAGCGACAGCGCCGGCGGGCAGTCGATGAGGATGAAGTCGTAGCGCTCGCGCAGCGGTTCGAGCGCGCGGCGCAGGCGCTGTTCGCGCCCGGGCTCGTCCATCAGCTCGATCTCGGCCGCGGTCAGATCGATGTTGCCCGGCAGCAGATCGAACCCTTCGGGCGTGCGCACGATGGCGTCGGCCGCGTGCATTTCTTCGAGGATCACGTCGCAACTGGAGCCGGCGACTTCGCGCTTGTCCACGCCGCTGCCCATGGTGGCGTTGCCCTGGGCGTCGAGATCGACCAGCAGCACGCGCTTGGGCGCCTGGGCCAGCGCGGCGGCGAGATTGACCGAGGTGGTGGTCTTGCCGACCCCGCCTTTCTGGTTGGCGATGGCGATGATGCGGGCCATGGGCGGTCCGGAAGTCTCGTGTTGAGGCGGGTCGCGCCCGCGGGGCCCGGAGCCGGGCGGCGCGGGCCGAACCGCAGATTATGCCTGCTGCGGGCGACGGAATGCCGTCGGACCTTCGTTCATGTGCCTTGTGCGGCCGGTTCGCGTCCGACGACGACCAGGTGTCGTTCCGCATCCAGCCCGGGCACGCGCAGCGGCCGGACCTCGCGGACCGCCCAGCCCGGCGGCAGGGCCGCGATCTCCTCGTCCGGGCGGGCGCCCTTCATCGCCAGGAGCACGCCGTCGGCGGCCAGCAGATGCCCGCCCAGGGCCAGGATCTGCGGCAGCGTGGCCAGCGCGCGGGCGGTGATCGCGGCGTAGCGACCTGGCCGGTCGAGAGCCTCGATCCGCGATTCGGCGACTTCGACATCGCCCAGACCCAAGGTGCGTACCGCCTCGCGCAGGAAACGGGCCTTCTTGCCGTTGGACTCGACCAGGGTTACCCGCAGGCCGGGAATGGCGATCGCCAGCGGAATGCCGGGCAGCCCGGGACCGGTGCCGAGATCGGCCCGGCCGCCTGTCTGCGAATCGGGCGAATCGGGGACGGGCGAATCGGGGACACCCACTTTCGCCCGGACCAGATCGGGGACACCCACAACCGCCGGCGCCATCGCCAGCGAGTCGAGCAGGTGCTTGGTCACCATCTCACGCGGATCACGGATCGCGGTCAGATTGTAGGCAGCGTTCCAGCGCTGCAACAACGAGAGGTAACGGGCCAATGGCTCGGCCAGCGTCGGGTCCAGGCCGAGGGCGACGAGGCCGGCGTCGAGATCCGCGCGGGCCGCGGCGGGGAGGTCGGAGGCAGTCATCGCGGGGATTATCGCCGGTGTGGAGCCGAGGCAGACGGCGGATCGGAAAAGTGGGTGTCCCCGATTGACCCGCCCCGATGGACTCGATTGATTCCGAAAGTGGGTGTCCTCGTCCTCGATGTCGTCCTCGATGCGACCCCTCCTTCGATCCGACCCCCTCGATCCGGCTCCAGAATAAAGTGGGTGTCCCGAAACGAAACGCCGAAACGAAACGTGCATCGCCCGGCACGCCGACCTGCAGAGAATGCCTACGGCGCCGCCTCCCGCCACGCCAGCGTCGCCCAATAACCCGGATCCGGCGACCAGGCGTGCAGGCGCCAGGCGTCGGGGCTGCCGAGTTCGACGTCGCAGGCGACCAACCGTGGATGAGCGCCCTCGTCCAGCACGAAGCGCAGTCGGTCGAGCCCGAACGACAGCCCGCGGCCATGGGCCTTGAGCACCGCTTCCTTCGCGCACCACAGCCGGGTGAAGTCGCGTTCCAGCCGTTGCGGATCGCCGGCGAGCGCTTCCAGCGCCGCGGTTTCGACCGGATCGAAGAACCGCTGCGCCAGCGCCAGCGCCTTGGCCCGCGGCCGCAGCAGTTCGATGTCCACGCCCACCCGCACCTCCTCGGCGCAGGCGGCGATGAGGCGTTCTCCGCTGTGGCTCCAGTTCAGATCGACCCGGTGGGTGCCGGTGTCCAGCCACGGTCGGCCGTGGCTGTCGCGGGCCAGATGCAGCGCACCCGGCGGCAGCGCCCACAGGTCCGCGAGCCAACTGCGCACCTGCGCCTCGGCGACCTCGCCGCGGTGGAACGGCCACCAGGCGCAGCGGATCGGACCGATGGACAACGCTTCGGGCAAGGGTGCGGTTTGAGGCAGTCGGGCCCCGCAGCGTAAGCTAAACCTGCGGTCGGCACACACGGCCGCTTCGATCGAACCACACCCGGTCGGGGACCAGACGGCCCGGCGCTCGCGGCCCGGAGTTTCCGGTCCGGGGACGCACGACGGTCACCGGTCCCGGCCCAGCACAGGCGGAACGCATGTCGGCAGCGCCCGGACCCTCCGGCGAACATCCCCCCGCGACCTCCCCGGCGCGCAGCGCGCTCGCCGAGGGGCCTGCCGGTCGCCGCTTCGCCTTCGACGGCCACGGCCACGTCGCGCTGGACACCTTCCTCGCCGAAGTGCGCGGCGTCGCCGTCGATCTGCCCGAAGCCGCCTGCGCGATCAATCTGTGCGAGGACCGCTACCGCTTTCTGGTTGCCTTCTGCGCTGCGGCCCTGCGCGGCCAGACCACGCTGCTGCCCTCCTCGCGCACGCCCGCCGCGATCGACGAGGTCCGTCGCCAGTATCCCGACAGCTTCTGCATCGCCGACGTGCGGCTCTCGCCAGCGCCGCCGCGCCTGCACCCGTTGCCCGAGCGCCTGCCCAAGCGCGAGGGCCCGTTGCCCGAGATCGCCGCCGACGCGCTCGCCTTGATCGCCTTCACCTCGGGCAGCACCGGCACCCCCAAACCCAATCCCAAGACCTGGGCCAGCCTGCGTACCAGCACCGCACAGAATGTCGCCGCGCTGCGTCATCTGTGGCCGCAGGCCCACGACGCGGTGCTGCCCATCGTCGCCACCGTCCCGCCGCAGCACATGTACGGCATGGAGCTGTCGGTCCTGTTGCCGCTGCTGGCCCCGGCCGCGGTCCACGGCGGACGCCCGTTTTTCCCCGAGGATGTCGCCCGCGCGCTCGGCGATGCCGACGCCCCGCCGCTGCTGGTCACCACGCCGGTGCATCTGCGTGCACTGGTCGAATCGGGCATCGCCCTGCCGTCGATGGCCGGCATCGTCACCGCCACCGCGCCGTTGCCGCAGGCCCTGGCCGCCGCCGCCGAACAGCGCTTCGGTTGCGAAGTACGCGAAATGTTCGGCGCCACCGAGATCTGCATCGTCGCCCACCGCCGCACCGCGCGCGATCACGAGTGGCAGGCCTATCCCGGCGTGCGCCTGCAGTCGCAGCCCGACGGCACCCTCGTCGAGGCCCCGCATCTGCCGGCGCCGGTGGCGCTGGCCGACCTGATCGAACCGCGTCCCGACGACCGCTTCGTGCTCAGCGGCCGCCAGTCCGACCTGCTGGAGATCGCCGGCAAGCGCGCCTCGCTCGGCGACCTCACCCGGCGCCTGCTCGCGGTGCCCGGCGTGCTCGACGGCGTGGTCGTGCAACTGGACCCCTGCGAGATCACCGGGGTGCGCCGGATCGCCGCGGTCGCGGTCGCGCCGGAGCTGGACGAGGCCGCGATCCTCGACGCCCTGCGCCAGGCGGTGGACCCGGTGTTCCTGCCGCGCAAGCTCCGCCTGGTGGACGCCCTGCCGCGCAACGACACCGGCAAGCTGCCGCGCGATGCGCTGCTGCGGCTGCTGGTCTGAGCGGCCGGACGGAACCGCGCACGGCCGCCGCGCGCGCCGGGCTGCGTTTATGATCGCGACCAGGATGCCGCCGGCCATCGTGCCGGCATCCGCGACAGTACACGGCAACGGCGGACCCACCGCCACGGGGGAGACGAGATGAAAGGCGCAGGCGGCACACCCGGCGGCATCGGACAATTCTTCATCGGCCTGATGTGCGCGGTGGCCGGCGGCTGGCTGCTGACCAACCAGGTCACGGTCACCACCGGCGGCTACTGGCAACTGTGGGGCATGAACGGCTTCGGCCTGTCGCTGATCCCCTTCATCGTCGGCACCGGTCTGATCTTCTTCAACGGCAAATCGATTCTCGGCTGGGTCCTGCTCGCCGCCGGTCTGGTGATCGTGTTCGTCGGCATCCTCTCCAACCTGCGCATCTACTTCCAGCCGACCAGCCTGTTCAACACCCTGCTGATGCTCGCCCTCCTCGCCGGCGGCCTCGGCGCGATGGCGGCGGCGCTGCGGAGCAGGCCGGCGGCGGCGCAGAAGACGGAGTGACGATCGCGCAATGATGCACCCCGGGTAGAGCGGCCTTCAGGCCGCTGCGATCCTGCGGCCGTTTCGATCGGCCTTGCCGCACGATGAAAGATCGACTTGGCTGGCGGAGCGTATCGCTTTCGACGCAAGCGGGCAGTTCGCCCTCGTGTGCTCAGCCCATGATCTCCACCCACACCGGCGCATGATCGCTCGGTCGCTCCCACGTCCGCGGGGTCTTGTCGATGTCGGCGGCGGTGGCCTGTGCGCGCAGCGCATCGGAAACGAGGGTGAGGTCGATGCGCAGGCCCAGATTGCGGCGGAAGGCGGCCTGGCGGTAGTCCCACCAACTGAAGAAGCCGCCTTCGGCGTGGTGCAGTCGATACGCATCGTGCAGGCCGAGATCGAGCAGGCGTTTGAGCGCGGCGCGTTCGGCGGTGGAGGTGAGGATGCTGGCGTCGTTCCACATCGCGGGGTCATGCACGTCGCGATCGTCGGGGGCGATGTTGAAATCGCCCATCACGATCAGCCGCGGATGGGTCTTGAGTTCGTCGGCCAGCCAGCCGTGCACGGCGTCGAGCCAGCGCAGCTTGTAGTCGTATTTCTCGGTACCGACGTCCTGGCCGTTGACCACGTACAGATTGACGATGCGCACGCCGTCGACGGTCGCGGCGATCGCGCGGCGCTGGGCGTCGTCGAAGCCGGGGATGCCGATCTGCACCGCGTCGAGCGCGTGCCCGCGCGCGAGCAGGGCGACGCCGTTGTAGGTCTTCTGCCCGGCGAACACGCTGCGATAGCCGTGTCCGGCGAGCACCGCGTCGGGGAACCTGTTGTCCTCGAGCTTGGTTTCCTGCAGCCCGACCACGTCCGGCTGCGCATCCTGCAGCCACTGCTCCAGATGCGGCAGGCGGACGTTGAGGGAGTTGACGTTCCAGGAGGCGATTTTCATCCGCATATGCTAGGCGCTGGCCCGCAATGGCGCCAGTGCGCACGCGCTCAGGCGTGCGCGGCACTGCGCAGAATACCGATCGCATACAGCAGGCCGAAGGTCGTCAGCGACAGTCCGAGCCATTGCCAGGCGCTGACCGCATCGCCGGTCAGCGGCAGCCCGATCAGCATCGCGAACGCCGGCACCAGCGCCGGAAAAATCGCGGCGCGGCCCGGGCCCAGCAATTCGACCGATCGAGTGAACGCAAGCACCGCTAAGATGCCGGCGGCGATCCCCTGGATGCCGATCTGCAGGGCCAATGCCTGCCAAGGGATGTCGGCGATGCGCGCGATCGCGCTGGACGCCAGCCATGGCGGCAGCAATATCGCGGCGGAAATGCCGGCGACCAGCGACACGGTCTGCATCGGCGTCACTCGCCAGCGTCGCACCAGGATGGTCGCGCCGGCCCACAGCGCCCCGGCGCCGGCGAACATCGCATCGCCGAACGGTGTGCGTGCGTCCGCTTCGAACAGCCCGCGACCGGCGATCGCCATCAGGCCGAGCAGCACGATCGCCGCGCCGACGACGCGCCGGCGGTCAGGGCGTTCGCCCAGCACCAGGGCGGCGAGGCCCATGCCGGCGATGGTGAATACGCCCGGCAGGATCACTGCGCCGTGGGCGAGCGGCGCGAACGCATAGCCGCCGACGTTGAGCATGAAAAACAGCGGGCCAATCAGCAGCGCCAGGGTCAGCGCGCGCGGCCAGCCGACGCCGGCGGCATCGCGCAATCCGCGCCGCCACAGCCACGGCAGCAACAACAGGCCGGCGGTGCCGAATCGCAGAGCGGCGATATCGAAAGGGGACAGCCCGGCCTGGACTCCCGCACGCGCCGCGGCCTGATTCGCGCCCCACAGCAACGCCGCGACGATGCCGAGAATCGCGCCGAGCGCGGCCGGCGAAAGATGCGCAGACCACGGGCCCGATCCGGCCTCCCCGGCGCCGCTGCGCACGTTCATGCCGCGGCCTGCTGCGGTTCGGTGAGCATCACGATCTTGCCGATCTGATGGCCCGTTTCCATGTAGCGATGCGCGTCGACCGCTTCGTCGAGTGAGAAAATGCGGTCGATCCGCGGTCGGAACAGCCCGATGGCGATCCGGTCGCGCATGTAGCGCTCGAACGCGGCCAGCGTCGACGGGACGGCTTCCACGGCCATGAAGCCGACGAAACCTTCGAACTTCAGACCCTTCAACAACACCGGCCAGACCGGCAGTTCGATCGTGGACGAATCGAGCAGACCGCCGATGAAGATCCGCGCGCCGGGCGCGGCCGCATCGGCGAGCGCAGCGAGCTGTTTGCCGAGCACCGAATCGAGCACGATCGTTGCTCCGCGTCCGCCGGTAATCGCTATCACGCGCTCGGCCAGATCCTCTTCCTCGGTCGCGACGACATGATCGGCCCCGGCCGCGCGCAACGCCTCGGCCTTGCGCCGGCTGCGAGTGACTGCGATCACGGTCGCGCCTTCGGCCTTGGCGACCTGGATCGAGGCGATGCCGACCGCCGAACTCGCCGCGGTGATCAGCACCGTGTCGTCCGGGCCGACCCGCGCGCCGGCGATCAGCGGACCGTAGGCCATCGCGTAGACATGCCACAACGATGCGGCTTCGATGTCCGAGAGCTCCGGTGGGCTGGCGATCAACGACGCTTCCGGTACCACCGCATGATCGGCGTAGACGCCGTGGATCTGCGGCGAAATGGTTTGCAGGATCGACACGCGATCGCCCGGCTTGAACTTCGATGCGCCGGGGCCGGCCACATCGACCACGCCTGCGGCTTCGACACCGATCCGCGACGGGAACTGCGGCTGCAAAGCGTATTCGCCGCTGCGGTACATCACTTCGGCGCGGTTGAGGCCGATCGCGCGGATGCGCACGCGGACCTCGCCTTCGCCCGGTGCGCGCGGGACCTCGTCTTCGAGGCGCAGCACTTCGGCACCGCCGGTTTCATGGATTTTCACGACTCTGGACATGGTCTTCTCCTCAAGCCGCGGCGCGCAGGCCGAGGCGTTCGATCACCGCTTGCGCAGCGGGGGCGGACGATGCCGGGTTCTGGCCGGTGATCAGATTGCGATCGATGACGACGTGCGCGGCGAAGTCCGGGGCGGAGACGATCTGCGCACCGAGTTCGTGCAGCCTGCTCTCCAGCAGGAAGGGTACGATCGCGTCGAGCCCGACCGCGGCTTCTTCGGTGTTGGTGAAGGCGGCTACGCGACGCCCGGCGACCAACGGCCGGCCGCCGCTCTGGCGCGCACCGAGCAGCGCCGCCGGGCCGTGACAGACCGCGGCGATCGGTTTGCCCTGAAGATCGAAATCCGACACCAGCGCAGCGAGTGCGGTGTTGTCCGGATAGTCCCACATCGGGCCGTGGCCGCCGGGAACGAACAGGGCGTCGTAATCGTCGGCATCGACCGCGTCGATGCGCAGCGTCTGCGCAAGACGTGCGCCGGCGTCCTCGTCCCGATCGAAGCGGCGCGTATCGTCGGTCTGCCATTCCGGCAGCGCGCTCTTGGGATCGATCGGCGGTTGGCCGCCCTGCGGCGAGGCCAGCGCGATCTCGAAGCCGACGTCCTTGAACACGTAGTAGGGCGCGGCGAACTCCTCCAGCCAGAAACCGGTGCGTTCGCCGGTGTCGCCGAGGGCATCGTGCGATGTGAGCAGCATCAGCACGCGACGGGGTTGGGTTTTCATGGCGAGCTCCTGTCGTCGTCGGTTACAAGGTGGTTTTGCCGAGCTGGCTGTACCAGTCGACACTGTCCCAGTAGCTGGTGACACGCTCGATCCGGCCGACGGCATCGACATCGAACACGAACATGTGGCGCAGCCAGTAGCGCTTGCCCAGGTCCGGAATGCCGAACGCATCCTTGACCTGACCGCCGCCGATGTAGACGTCGACGTAGGCCTTGCGGCCATCGGCGCTTTCGACGATCGACTTGACGTCGTTGTCGAGATCGGGAAAGGCGTCGATCAGCACGCCCCAGCTGCCGGGGCCGATCTGCTCGACCGGACCTTGCAGATTCAGCGGTACGTATTCGACGATGCCGCCGGGCGCGAACAATGCGACCATGGCGGGTACGTCGCGACTGGCGTAGGTGCGGAAGAAAACGTCGGCGGCTTGCGCCGCGGTGGACTTGTTGTTCATGATGGCGTTCATGTCGGATTCCTTGGATGGCTCGGCGGCGGTATTGCCGTGGAGATGCAGTGTGATCGCCGGGCGGCCGGGGATAAATCGGGTATCCGGTGCATACATTCGTGCTGAGGAGCAACAATGCGGCGACTCGACGGATTGCTCGAATTCATCGCGGTGGTGGAGCACGGCGGCTTCGGCGCGGCCGCCGAACATCTGGCCGTCTCGGCGTCCTATGTAAGCCGTCGGGTCAGCGAACTCGAACAGCGTCTGGGCGTGCGCCTGCTGCACCGGACCACACGCCGGATCAACCTCACCGACATCGGCGCGCAATACCTCGAACGCAGCCGCCAGGTGCTCGAGCGGATCGCCGATATCGAGGCCGATGTCGCCGAAAGGCAGAGCCTGGTCATCGGCACCGTACGCATCGCCGCCGGCGGCTGGTACGGGGAGCGGGTGGTCGCGCGCGCGGTCGCGGAATTCGCGCGGCTGCATCCGCGGTTGCATGTCGACCTGGAGATTTCCGACCGCCGCGTCGATCTGATCCGGGAAGGATTCGATCTTGCCGTACGCCACGGTCCGCCGGGCACCCCGAATCTGATCGCGCGCAGAATCGATTCGCGACGGATGCGGGTCTGCGCCGCTCCCGCCTACCTCGCCGGTCGCGCCGTACCGAAAACCCCCCAAGATCTTGCCGATCACGCCTGCCTCACCGCGCCTTTCCAGCCCTGGCAGTTCGATGTCGATGGCGAAATCCGCGAAATGCACGTCGACGGTCCGATGGTCAGCAACAACGGCCCCGCGCTGCGCGAAGCGGCGCTCGCCGGTCTGGGGCTGGCGCGTCTGCCCGAAATCTATCTCGAAGACATGCTCATGAGTGGCGCCCTGGTCCTGCTGCTCGAACGATACGAAGTGCCGCCGAGCCCGACCTACCTGGTGTATCCCTCACGCGAGCGAATGCCGTTCCGGGTCCGCGCGCTGATCGATCATCTCGTCGAGCGACTCGGCGATACGACGTAAGCTCGCCGGGCCGGCCCGCGGACGTGCACGGCACGCACTACCTGCGGCCGTACGGCATCGCGAACGCCGCGCGCGCGAACACGGCGAGCTCGCAGTCGAACCGTTCGGGATCCTCGAAATGCGGTGCGTGCCCGGCGCCGGCGTACCATGTCGCTTTCGCCTGTGGCGAGAAACGCTGGACGTCCTCGCTGGCGCGACGGGTCAGGATCGCGTCTTCGTCGCCGTGCACCAACAGGATCGGAGCGCATAGCGCGCGCAAAGTCGCCTCGTGATCGACGTTGCGCGACAACCAGCCCGCGCGCGCCGTCGGCGAAGCGGCGATGGCCTGGGTCACCAATTCGCCGAAATCCTCGATCGACAGTTCGCGATACACCAAGGCCTGTTGCAGCCGCAGCAAGCCCTCCAACCGCGTGCGCAGCTCGGGCGACAAGGCATTCTGCGCATGCGCGCCGACCGCGGCGCCGAAATGGGTCGCCGCGCGCTCGGTGCCGATCGTATTCCCGGCGGCGACGAAGGCTATGCCGACGACCTTGTCCTCGCCATGTCGGGCGACATAATCGAGCGCGACCACGCCACCCAACGACCAGGGGACGAGCACGGCGCGGTCGATACCGGCGGCGTCGACGACCGCCTTCACATCGTCGGCCCACCGCGTATTGTCGGTATACGCCTCGATCGCATTCGGCCGGTCGGACTCGCCGTGACCGCGCTGGTCGAAGGTGATCAATCGGAATTCCGAGGCCAGCGCGCCCTGCAATTGCGGCGCCCAGCCCAGATGGCTCTGCGACCAGGCATGCAGGAACAGCAGTGTGGGCCCGTCGCTGCGGCCCCATTCCTGGACGGCAAGGCGCGTGCCGTCGGCGCTGACGGCCTCGAAACGACGCGTCGGCACGGCGTTACCGTACAGACGTTGCAGAGTGGATGCATTCATCGGTGTTGTCCTCGAAGTGGCGGGGGTCGGGGCCGGTACGGATCATCGGCCGCGCATCAGCGCGACGTGCGAGACGATGAGCATCGGCAGGCAAGTGGTGAAGATCAGCCATCCCGGCGGACCGATGATCGACTTCCTGAAATCGGATCGACGAGGGCCGTCGAAAGCGTCACGACGTCGCAGACTCCTGTTCGTCCGACTTGCGGCCGAAACTGCGCTTGAACAACAGCCAGACCAACACCGCCTCGGTGACCAGCAAGGCCGGCACGTAGATCGTCAGGATCAACCAGCCGAGTGCGCCGACCAGGGTCTGGTCGTGGATCGCGAGAATGAATTGCGGGCCTGCGTTGAGCGTGTCGAGTGTGCCTTCGACGACGAAGGCCCAGGCCCAGATCATCGCGCCGCGCCAGCGGCCGAGCACGGCCCAGATCGCGATCGCGGCGAGCACTGCGGCGATCGCATCGCCCCAGCCGACCTGCATCAGATAGGCGTGGGTGAAGCCGAACGGCGCCGGGTCCAGATGCTGCGGCAGCAGCGCGATCAGGCCGATCAAGCGGAACAGATGGATGGATGCGAGGAAGGCGAACAGCGCGGCGAAGCCCTGTTTCGTCAGACGCGTCCAGTTCATGCGCAGGATCGTCGCCCAAGCGAGCAGGCCGATGCCGACGCTGATGTACATGATGTGGTTTTCGATCAAGACGCTCATGACGATGTCCTATGCAGAGATTGCGAAAAAGGAAGCCCATCGCCGTCGCGACGCGACAGCGGAGGACATGCGGGACCTGGGTTTCCGCCGCGCGAAACGATGGCGGCAGAGATCGATCGGCCGATGTCGATCGACGGACGACGATCAGCGGATGCCGATCAGCGAACCTCGATCCGCACCAGCTTGCCGCCGGTGATGCCGTAGGGCGGCGGCACGTAGGCGCCGCCGCCGGTGGTGACGTAGATCGCCTGCGTATCGCCCTGAGCGCGGCCGAAGGCGACCGAGGTCGAGCCTTGCAGGCCCTGGTCGTAGGTCGCGATCAGCGTGATCTTGCGATCGGGATCGATCCGCACGACGCCGTTGTAGGGGTGGGTGGCGGCGAAGATGCGGCCCTTGGCGTCGATCGCGAAATCGTCCAGGAACACGTTCTTCACGAAGACCTCGGCCTTGCCGGCGCTGCCGTCGGCGGCGACCGGAATACGCACCAGCTGACGCAGCTGCATGTTGGCCACGTAGGCGAACCCGCCATGGACCTTGATGCCGTTGGCGGCGGGAATCGCGGGTTTGAGGTTCGGATCGAACCCGCCGAGCTCGGCCGCGTCGCTCCAAACGGTGGCAGTGCGGGCCGTGGTGTCGACGCGCCAGATCAGGCCCTTCACCGAATCGGTGACCAGGAAGATGCCGGGGGACTTTTTCGGATCCAGTGCGGTGATGCCGTTGGGCAATGCCGCTTCGGGCAGGGCGACGGCTTCGCTCACTTTGCCGTCCGCGCCCACCCGCCACAGCACGCGGCGTTCGTCCTGACCCCAACCGGCGGCCAGAAAACCGGCTTCACCGTCGGCGACGATGCCCGACACCGCGCCGGGGAGTTGCGCGAAGACGCGGCTTTTGCCCTGCGGCGTGACCCGCAGGAGGCGGCCGTCGAGGAAGCTGGTGATGTACAGCGCACCGTCTTCGCCGGCGGCGATGTTCTCGAAAAACACGCCCTTGTTTTCTTCATGCACGATCTTGGTCGGTGCGATCGCACGCGGTGTGCTGTCGTACAGCGGTTCGAACACCGGGTCGGCAGCGTGCGCGCCGACGCTGTTGAACAGGCCGAGGATGGCGGCGACGATGGCGGTGGCGAGCAGGCCGGGTCGGCGGCCGCTGATTTCGTTGCGTTTCATGAGTGTTCTCCGTTCGGGATATCGATGGTTGATTCAGAGTTGCGTCAGCCCGCCATCGACGACCAATTCGGCGCCGACCACGTAGCTGGATTCGCTGGAGGCGAGGAACAGCACGGCGCCGGCGATCTCGGCCGGTTCGGCGATGCGCCCCAGCGGCACCTGCGATGCCATCTGCGCTTCGAGACCGCGGGCCTGTTCTTCGCTCATGCCCATGCGGCCGAAGATCGGCGTGGCCACCGGGCCGGGGCTGATCGCGTTGACGCGGATGCGGCGGCCGACGAGTTCGGCCGAGAACGTGCGCGCGAACGAGCGCACCGCGGCCTTGGTGGCGGAATAGACGCTGGTGCCGGGCATGCCGATTTCGTTGGCGCCGGAGGTGGTGAGGATGATCGACGCGCCGTCGTTCAGAAGCGGCTCGGCCAGGCGCACGGTGTCGAACACGCCCTTGACGTTGATGCCGAACAGTTTGTCGAAATGCGCATCGTTCGCGGCCTGGAGCGGCAGGAACTCGGCGATGCCGGCGTTGGCGAACAGGATGTCGATGCCGCCGTGCTGGCGCTTGGCGAGGGCGAACAGGCGTTCGAGATCCGCCGTCGAGGTGACGTCGCCGCGCACGCCGGTCGCGGCCGGGCCGAGGGTTTCGACGGCGCTGTTCAGGGAGGTGTCGTCGCGGCCGAACAACACGACCCTGGCGCCGCGGTCGATCAGGGCCTTGGCGGTGGCCAGGCCGATGCCGCTGTTGCCGCCGGTGATGACGGCCACTTTGTTCTTGAGGGTGTTCATGACGGAGTTCCTGGGATGCGGGGAGGGTGACTGGGGGTTTCCGGGAGCCGGAGGTGGTGCCGGGTCCGTGGGAGGCATCCTGGGTGCGGACGGTCATTGCGTCCAACGAATGTTCTGGATATGAGATATTGATGAAATCGATGACTCGGAGAGCGTCGCATGAACCTGCACAAGATCGATCTCAACCTGCTGCTGATCTTCGATGCGGTGATGCGCGAACGCAGCGTCACCCGCGCCGGACAACGCGTGTTCCTGACCCAGTCGGCGGTGTCCAGCGCGCTGTCGCGCCTGCGCGAACAGTTGGGCGATGAACTGTTTATCCGCGGCCCGGGCAAGTTGCGTCCGACCGAACGCGCGCTCGAACTGGAAGAGCCGGTGCGTGGTCTGCTCGCGGAGCTGGAACAGGTGTTGTCGCCGGCGCGTTTCGATCCGAAGACCGAGCGCCGCAGTTTCACCATCGCCACCAACGACTACTTCACCGCGGCGATCCTGCCCGCGCTCGCCGGGCGTCTGGCGAGAGATGCGCCCAACATCGATCTTCGGATCGTGCCGACCGGCGGGCGCGCGCTCGAGCAACTGGATCAGCGCGAGGCGGATCTGGTCTGCACCGCGGTCGGTCAGTTGCCGGAACGGTTCGGCGCCACGACCCTGGTCGAGGACGACTATGTCTGTCTGGTGCGGCGCGATCATCCTTTCGCCAGGAAGACGCCGAGCCTGGCGCAGTATGCGCAGGCGAAACACCTGCTGGTCAGCCCGCGCGGCGACGCTCGCGGCTTCGTCGACGAGCGCCTGGCCGAGAAGGGGCTGACGCGGCGGATCGCGCTGACCGTCAATCACTTCGCGGCGGCACCGCAGATCGTGGCCGAAACCGATTACGTGCTGACGGTGATGGGCCTGATCGCGGATCGATTCTCGCCGGCCAGGCGGATCGCGCGGTTTCCCTGTCCGGTCGCGGCGCCACCCGACCTGCGGCGGATGCAGATGGTCTGGCACGAACGCCTCAGCCAGTCGCCGGCGCACGTGTGGCTGCGGGGGGTCCTGCTGGAGACCGGACGATCGGTGTCTCCCCGATAGCGCGCGCAGCTCGGCATCGCGGCCGGGCATGCCCGCGACGGCCGGGAAAGTTACGGATCGAAACGGTACGGACGCCCGCCGGCGATGGTGCCGCGCAGGCGGAGGTCGTTGCGGTCGAGCAGCAGTACGTCGGCGTCGGCGCCGATCGCGAGCCGGCCCTTGCGCGGCAGCCCCCAGACCCGCGCCGGGGTGGCGGTGGCGGCGATCAGCGCGTCGGACAACGCCAGGCCGTGCGTGCGCACCAGCGCGCGGACGCAGTCGAACAGGCTGGCGATCGGCGCGACCTCCAGCCCGAGCAGGCGGCCGTCGGCGTCGAAATGCGGCAGGCTGGCCTGGCCGTCGGAGCTGAGCGTGATCCGGTCCGGCGCGACACCGCCGTGACGCAGCCGCACCAGCGCCTCGTCGGCGGGAATGTCGCCCGCGGCGATCAGGTCCGGCGTGGTGCTGGTGGTGAGATCGACCATGCCGCCGGCGCGCGCCCAGCGCTCGCCATGCGCGAGCAGGCCGGCGTGGCGGTTGATGTGGGTGGGCAACCACTGCGAGACCGGCATCGGATGGCGCGTGCAGACCGCTTCGAGGATGTCGAGCCCGTCCTCGTCGTCGCCGACGTGCACCAGCACGGTGCCGGTCTTGCCGGCGAGCATGCCGCCGACCCGCGCATCCGAGGCGATCCGCGCCAGTTCGTCCACGGTCGGATGCGAACCGCGATGGTCGGCGATCGCGATCTCGCCGACGCCGAGGATGTCGGGGATCAGCACCAGATCGTCGCGCACGCTGCCGGTGAGGGTGCGCGCCGGCACGCGGTAGGAGCCGGTCAGCGCATAGCCGCTGAG
>JBIJAD010000102.1:0-11254 GCA_044345955.1 Lysobacteraceae bacterium | reverse complement strand
GAAGGGCGCATCGTCGCCGCCGACGGCTACGCCCTGGCCGCGACCGATTACCGTCCGCCGTCGCCGCACGCGCAGATCGTGGTCGCCGGCGCGACCGCGGTGCCGCGCGGCTTCTATCGCCGTTTCGCGACCTACGCCGCCGGCCGCGGCTATCGCGTGCTGACGTTCGATTACCGCGGCGTCGGCGGCTCCGCGCCGAGCCGGCTGCGCGGGTTCCGCATGGACTACCGCGACTGGGGCCGCCTCGATCTGGCTGCGGCGATCGAAGACTGCGATCCGGGTCTGCCGCTGCATCTCGTCGGCCATTCCTATGGCGGCCATGCGATCGGCCTGCTGCCGAACCATGCCCGCCTGCGCAGCGCATTCGTGTTCGGTACCGGCGCCGGTTGGCATGGCTGGATGCCGCGGCTGGAACGGCTGCGGGTGCTGGCGCTGTGGTGGCTGATCGGACCGCCGCTGGTCAGGCTCAAGGGCTATCTGCCGTTCCGCATGCTCGGCATGGGCGAGGATGTGCCGATCGACGTGTTCTACCAGTGGCGGCGCTGGTGCGGATTTCCGCACTACTTTTTCGACGACCCCGACCTGCGCACGGCGATGCGCGAACAGTTCGCGCAGGTGCGCGTCCCGATCGTGCTCGCGAACGCGCTGGACGACGCCTGGGCGCCGCCGCGGTCGCGAGATGCCTTCATGACCGGCTACCGCAACAGCGACTGGCGCGGGATCGACATCGATCCCCGCGGCAGCGGGATCGGGCCGATCGGCCACATGGGTTATTTCCGCCCGAAGGCCGAATCGCTCTGGCGGACGGTGCTGGAGGAACTCCGCCGTTCGGCCGCGCCGGCATGACCCCTTCCAGTCTCCGGGAACCCACCATGCGAACACTCGAGGACTTCAATCGCCTTGGCGCCGGTCATCTCCCGGGGCTGCTCGGCATCGTGATCACCGCGGTCGAGGCAGGCGAAATCCACGCCGAACTGGCGGTGCGGCCCGAGTTGATGGCCCCCAACGGCTTCCTGCACGCGGGCAGCGTGTTGTCGCTGGCCGACACCGCGGCGGGTTACGGCTGTGTGGCGCATCTGCCCGAAGGCGCCAAGGGTTTCACGACCCTGGAAATCAAGTCCAACCACCTCGGCACGGCGCGCGAGGGTACCGTCGCCTGCGTCGCGCGGCCTGTGCATCTCGGCAAGCGCACCCAGGTCTGGGACGCCGAAGTCCGCGACAAGGCCACCGGCGGCATGATCGCGCTGTTCCGCTGCACCCAGATGATCCTCTACTGATTCCTGCGGGCGGCACCCACGGTTCGGGATGAAGCCATGCCCGGCCAAGCCCGGGAAACTCACAAGGCCAAGCCCGGGAGGCCAAGCCCGGGACACCCACGAGAGAAAGTCCGGGACACCCACGACAGAAGTCGGACGGTACAGTGCGCGACACCCAAAATCGGGCGCCATCGCCCCGGGATCGGCCGGAGGGTTGACCTGTCTTGCGGAAGTCCGGGACGAAAGTCCGGAACACCCATCGTCAAAGTCCGGCCCCGACATCCGGGGCACCCAAAGTCGGCTGCCGTCGGCCCGGGTCACGTCGAAAGGGTTGACCCGTCTTGTGACGATGCGTTAATGTGTTAGCGCATTAGTACATTCGATCCACTCTTCTGCCATTGTCTCCGCTCCGTGAAGCATCGCCCCCAGCCCGTTCCCGCACGCGACGCCGAGGCCGATCTCGACGCGCTGGCCTGCGCGGTCGCCGGGCTGGCGTCGGCGGGCGAGGTGCGGGCCTTCCTCGAAGACCTGTGCACGCCGGCCGAACTGGAGGCGATCGCGGACCGCTGGAAGGTGGTGCCGCTGCTGGCCGAGGGCGTGCCTTACCGCGAAATCCACGACCGCACCGGGGTCAGCGTCACCACCATCGGCCGCGTCGCCCGCACCCTGGAGCGGGGGGCTGGCGGCTATCGACTCGCCATGCAGCGCCGCGACCGCGGCGACGACGGCGCCCACTGAGGACTCTCCACATGCAACGAACGGCAGCCGCGAATGCGCGCGATCGCCTGCGCATCGCCATCCAGAAGAGCGGCCGGCTCAGCGAGCCGGCGCTCGCGCTGCTCGCCGCCTCCGGGCTGAGCTGGCAGGAAAGCCGCGACAAGCTGTTCTACTACGGCGAATCGCTGCCGATCGATCTGCTGCTGGTGCGCGACGACGACATCCCCGGCCTGATCGCGGACGGCGTCTGCGACCTCGGCATGGTCGGCCGCAACGTGCTGCTGGAGCAGAGCTACGAACGCGAGCACGCCGGCCGCCCGGTGCCGTTCCGCGAATGGCGCGGGCTCGGCTTCGGCCGCTGCCGGCTGATGTTCGGCATTCCCGATGGCTGGGACTGGGACCCGCAGGCGCAACTGCCGGGCACCCGGATCGCGACGAGCTATCCCGCGTTGCTCGCGCGCTGGCTGCGCGAGCGCAGCATCGACGCGACGCCGGTGACGATGTCCGGTTCGGTCGAACTGGCGCCGCGCCTGGGTCAGGCCGATCTGGTCTGCGACCTGGTCTCCAGCGGCGCCACCCTGGCCGCGAACCGGCTCAAACCCGTGGAGGTGGTGCTCGACAGCGAGGCGGTGCTTGCCGGGCCGGCGGAGGATTTCATCGACGTGCGCGCCGGAATCGCCGAACTGTTGCTGCGCCGTCTCGACGGTGTGATGAAGATTCGCGAAAGCAAGCTGTTGATGCTGCAAGCTCCGCGCGCGGTGCTGCCGCATCTGATGCAATTGCTGCCCGATGCCGAGCCGCCGACGGTGATGCCGCTGGACGGTCAGCCCGGCGGCGATGTCGCCCTGCAGGCGCTGTGCCATGGCGCGATGACCTGGCAGCGGCTGGAAGATCTCAAGCGCGCCGGTGCGCGTGGACTGATGGTGTTGCCCGTGGAGAGGATGCTGGCATGAGTACGACCAAGAGTATGGACAGGGGCACGGCGCTCGCGAACCGGATCGATCTGAACCTGTTGACCTGGGCCGCACTCGACGAGTCCGGGCGTCGCGCCGCGCTGCGTCGGCCGACCCAGGACTCCGCGGCTTCGGTGCGGCTGGGCGTAGGCAAGATCGTCGCCCGGGTGCGCGCCGACGGCGATGCCGCGCTGCGCAAGTACAGCCGTCTGCTCGACAACGCGGCGCTGACCGAATTCGAGGTCGCGGAGGCCGAATTCGCCGCCGCGGAAGCGTCGCTGGATCCCGCGCTGAAGGCGGCGATCGTGGACGCCGCCGGGCGCATCGACGCCTTCCACCGCGACAGCGGCGTGCGCGAATACGCGGTGGAGACCGCCGAGGGCGTGCAGTGCCGGCGGATCGTGCGTCCGATCGCGCGGGTCGGTCTGTACATTCCCGCGGGCAGCGCGCCCTTGCCGTCGACCATGCTGATGCTGGGCGTGCCCGCACGGATCGCCGGCTGCGAGGAAATCATCGTGTGCACGCCGCCGCGCAACGACGGCAGCGCCGATGCCGCGGTGCTGTTCGCCGCGCGCCAGTGCGGCGCGACCCGGGTGTTCAAGCTCGGCGGAGCGCAGGCCATCGCGGCGATGGCGATCGGCACCGAAAGCGTGCCCGCCTGCGACAAGCTGTTCGGCCCGGGCAATGCCTGGGTGACCGAAGCCAAGCGCCAGGTCTCCACGGTCGAGGGCGGCCCGGCGATCGACATGCCCGCCGGTCCTTCTGAACTGCTGGTGATCGCCGACGGCGGCGCCAATCCCGCCTTCGTCGCCGCCGATCTGCTCTCGCAGGCCGAACACGGCCCGGATTCGCAGGTGATCCTGCTGAGCGATTCGGCGCCGCTGATGGCGCGGGTCGCGGCGGAACTGGTCGGTCAGCTCGCGCGTCTGCCGCGCGCGGAGATCGCCCGTCAGGCGTTGGCGCAGTCGCGACTGATCCTGGTGCCGACGATCGAGACCGCGTTCGAGGTCAGCAACCGCTACGCGCCGGAACATCTGATCCTCGCCTTGCGCGAAGCCGAGGCCTGGTTGTCCCGGGTCCGCGCCGCCGGCTCGGTGTTCCTCGGCGATTACGCCGCGGAATCGTTGGGCGACTACTGCAGCGGCACCAATCACGTGCTGCCTACCGGTGGCGCCGCGCGCGCCTGGAGCGGGCTGTCGGTGACAGCGTTCCAGACCGCGATCAGCGTGCAGCAGGTGGATGCGGCCGGGCTGCGCCGGATCGGCCCGACGGCCGTCCGCATCGCCGAGGCCGAGGGCCTGCAGGCGCACGCCGCGGCGGTGACGATCCGGATGGCGGCGCTGGACAGCGCCGGCGACGCCGCAGGGACGCGCCGATGAGCGCGTCGTCGCCGAACTACGCCCGACCGGGCGTGCTCGATCTGGTGCGCGAGGACTTGCGCGCATTCGCCGGTTACAGTTCGGCACGCAGTCACGCGGTCGAGGGCCGGATCTGGCTCAACGCCAACGAATCGCCCTGGAACAACGCCGCCGACGCCGCCGGCGCGCTGCGCCGTTATCCCGCGCCGCAGCCGGAGGCGCTGCGCGCGCGGCTCGCCGCGCTGTACGGCGCGCGTGCCGAGCAGGTGCTGATCGGCCGCGGCAGCGACGAGGCGATCGATCTGCTGGTGCGCGCGCTGTGTCGCGCCGGACAGGACCCGGTGGTGATCGCGCCGCCGGTCTTCGGCATGTACGCGGTCTGCGCGCGGCTGCAGGGCGCGCCGATCGTGGAAGCGCCGATGCGCGATCACGCCGACGGCTGGGTCAGCGATCTGGCCGCGATGCGCGACCTCGCGACCGCACGGCGCGCGAAGATCGTGTTCCTGTGCTCGCCGGGCAATCCCACCGGCGAGCTGATCGAACTGGCCGCGATCCGCGCGCTGGCGCAGGCCCTGGCCGGGCGCGCGCTGGTGGTGGTGGACGAGGCCTACATCGAATATGCGGACAGCGCATCGGCGGTGAGCCTGATCGACGAATATCCCAACATCGCGGTGCTGCGCACGCTGTCGAAACTGCACGCGCTGGCCGGTGCGCGGATCGGCTGCGTAATCGCCGACCCTGCGCTGATCGCGGTGTTGCGCCGCTGCCAGGCGCCGTATCCGGTGCCCGAGCCCTGCGCTGCGCTGGCCCTGCGCGCGCTCGAATCCGATGCGCTGGAGGCCGCGCGCGCGCGCGCCGCGCAGGTGCGCAGCGAACGCGCGAGGATGCTCGCCGCGCTGCCGGCCTTCGCGGGCGTGCGTCGGGTGTATCCGGGCGCCGGCAATTTCCTGCTGGCGCGCTTCGACAATGCCGAGGACGCGTATCGCCGCCTGCTCGCCGCCGGCGTGGTGGTGCGCGACATGCGCGCCGTGCCCGGGCTGGAGGATGCGCTGCGGATCACGATCGGCGCGCCGGAGGAGAACGATGCGCTGTACGCCGCGTTGCGTCCGGTGGAGGTCGCGGCATGAGCGCGTCCGCAGGTCCATTGCGCCCGATCCTGTTCGTCGATCGCGACGGTACGTTGATCCGCGAGCCGGCGGACTTCCAGATCGACGCCTACGAGAAACTGGCGCTGATCGACGGCGCGATTCCGGCGTTGCTGAAACTGCGCGATGCCGGTTACGAGTTCGTGATGGTCACCAATCAGGACGGGCTCGGCACCGAGGCGTTCCCGCAGGCCGCGTTCGACGGCCCGCACGCGCTGATGCTGCAGATCTTCGAAAGCCAGGGCATCCGTTTCCGTGAAATCCTGATCGACCGCAGCTTCCCCCACGAGAACGCGCCGACCCGCAAGCCCAAGCTCGGCTTGATGCAGCCGCTGCTGCGCGCCGGCGGCATCGACTGGGCGCGTTCGGCGATGGTCGGCGACCGCGAGACCGACATCGAATTCGCGGCGAATCTGGGGATCCGCGGCTTCAAGCTGAAATCGCCGCAGTTCGGCGACGGCGTCGACTGGGCGACCATCGCGCATGTCCTGGCCGATGCGCCGCGCACCGCGCGCGTGGAGCGCAACACCAAGGAAACCCGGATCGAGGTCGAGGTCGATCTCGACCGCGAGGCCGATGCCGACGTGAAGACCGGGCTCGGTTTCTACGATCACATGCTCGAACAGTTGGGCAAGCACGGCGGTTTCGCGCTGCGCCTGCGCTGCGACGGCGACCTGCACATCGACGAGCATCACACCGTCGAGGACTGCGCGCTGGCGCTGGGTCAGGCGTTGCGCCAGGCGCTGGGCGACAAGCGCGGGATAGGGCGCTACGGCTTCACCTTGCCGATGGACGAAGCGCAGGCCAGCGCGACGCTCGACTGGTCCGGGCGCCCGTATTGCGTGTTCGAGGGCGAGTTCCGCCGCGAAAAGGTCGGCGACCTCGCGACCGAACTGGTGCCGCACGTGTTCCGTTCGCTGTGCGAGACCGCGGGCCTCAATCTGCATCTGTCGGTGCGCGGCGACAACGATCACCACAAGATCGAAGCCTGCTTCAAGGCGGTCGCGCGCGCGCTGCGCCAGTCGATGCGTCGCGAAGGCGGCGTGCTGCCCAGCACCAAGGGGGCGTTGTGAGCGCTCGTCCCAACGGCGGCGATCTCGCCCTGATCGATGCCGGCGGGGCCAATCTCGGATCGGTGAGGGTCGCGTTGGGCCGGATCGGGGCCGCGCCGCGGCTGGTGCGCGATGCCGCCGAGCTCGGGGATCCGGAGCGCATCCTGCTGCCCGGCGTCGGTGCCGCCGCGCCGTCGATGGCGCTGCTGCGCGAACGCGGCCTCGATGTCGCCTTGCGCGCGAGCGAAGCGCCGCTGCTCGGCGTCTGCGTCGGCATGCAGTTGCTGTTCGAGTCCTCGGAGGAAGGTGAGGTCGCCTGCCTCGGTCTGCTGCCCGGGCGCGTGCGCAGGCTCGCCGGCGGTCCGGGCCTGCGCATTCCGCACATGGGCTGGAACCGGCTGCGGCTGCGTCCCGGTGCCGCGGTCTCGCCGCTGCTGGCGGGCATCGACGACGGCGACTATGCCTATTTCGTGCACAGTTTCGCGCTGCCGGCCGATGCGCCGGGCGACGCGCTCGTGCTCGCCGACACCGAACATGGCGCGCGCTTCGCCGCGATCATCGGCAGCGGCCGCCGCTACGGCGCGCAGTTCCATCCCGAACGCTCGTCCGCGCCGGGCCTGCGCCTGCTCGACAATTTCCTGAAACTTCCCGCATGAGTGCAGACGTGTTCATAGCCTATCCGGCGATCGACGTGCGCGATGGCCGCGTGGTGCGCCTGGTGCAGGGCGATTACGACCGCGAGACGCGCTACGCCGCCGATCCCTTCGCGTTGGCGATGCGCTATGCCGATGCCGGCGCGCGCTGGCTGCATCTGGTCGATCTCGACGCCGCACGCGCCGGTGGCTACACCCTGGCGCCTCTGCTGCGCCGGATCGCCGAGGATGGCCGCCTGCACGTGCAGACCGGCGGCGGCGTGCGCGATGAGTCCGCGATCGCGGCGATCCTCGACGCAGGTGCGTCGCGCGTGGTGGTCGGCTCGCTCGCGGTGAGAGAACCGGAACGCGTCGTCGGGTGGCTGCGCGACTTCGGCGCCGAACGCATCACCGTCGCGCTCGACACGCGCTGCGACGACGACGGCGTATGGCGCTTGCCGGTGCACGGTTGGACCGAGCGGGCGGGGCACGGCTCCGAAGAGCGCGATCTCCACGCCTCTCTCGATCTCTACGCCGAGGCCGGCGCGCGTCATCTGCTGTGCACCGACATCGCCCGCGACGGCATGCTGCAGGGGCCGAATCTCGATCTGTATCGCGCCGTCGTCGCGCGCGCGCCTGGGCTGGCGCTGCAGGCCAGCGGCGGCGTGCGCGACGCCGCCGACGTCGCCGACGCGCGCGCTGCCGGCTGTGCCGGCGCGGTGCTCGGCAAGGCGCTGCTCGAAGGCCGCCTGACCGTCGAGGAGGCGCTGACATGTTGAGCCGCCGGATCATTCCCTGCCTGGACGTACGCGACGGCCGCGTGGTCAAGGGCGTGCGCTTCCGCGATCACGTCGACATGGGCGATATCGTCGAGCTGGCCTGCCGCTATCGCGACGAAGGCGCCGACGAACTGGTGTTCTACGACATCGGCGCCAGTCCCGACGGGCGTTCGGTCGATGTCGGCTGGGTCGAGCGCGTGGCCGCGGTGATCGACATTCCCTTTTGCGTCGCCGGCGGCATCCGCAGCGTCGAGACCGCGCGCCGGGTGCTGTTCGCCGGCGCCGACAAGGTCTCGATCAACACCCCCGCGCTGGAGCGTCCGGCGCTGATCGCCGAGATCGCCGACGCCTACGGCAGCCAATGCGTGGTGGTCGGGATCGATTCGGTGCGCGAAGCCGACGGCGTGTGGCGCGTGCGCAGCCACACCGGCGATCCGGACCGCACGAAGGCGCCGGGCAGGACCACGCTGGACTGGGTGCGCGAGGCGCAGGCGCAGGGCGCGGGCGAGATCGTGCTCAACTGCATGGACAGCGACGGCGTCCGCCGCGGCTACGACATCGAACAGCTCGAGGCGGTGCGCGCGATCTGCACCGTGCCGCTGGTCGCCTCCGGCGGCGCCGGCGAGATCGGTCATTTCGTCGATGCGTTCCGCGACGCCGACGTGGATGCGGCGCTCGCCGCGAGCGTGTTCCATTCCGGCGCGATCGCGATTCCGGAACTCAAGCGCGCGCTGCGCGCGCAGGGCATCGAGGTGCGGCCGTGAGCGATGTGCGGGGGAATGACGCCGAAGCCGGCGCTGCGGCGCTCGACATCGACGCACTGGCCTGGGACAAGCAGGACGGGCTGTTGCCGGCGATCGTGCAGGATGCCGACAGCCGCCGCGTGCTGATGCTGGGCTACATGTCGCGCGATGCGCTGGTCAAGACGCTGGACAGCGGACAGGTGACGTTCTTCAGCCGCAGCAAGGGCCGGCTGTGGACCAAGGGCGAGTCCAGCGGACATGTGCTGACGCTCGTGTCGCTGGAGGCCGACTGCGATCGCGACACCCTGCTGGTGCAGGCGCGTCCGCAGGGCCCGACCTGTCATATGGGCACGACCAGTTGTTTTCCGTCGGCGCCGGGCGACGTGCTCGGTGAACTGCAGGCGCTGATCCGCGTGCGTCACACCGAACGCCCGCCGGGCAGTTACACGACGAAGCTGTTCGATGCCGGCGTGAAGCGGATCGCGCAGAAGGTCGGCGAGGAAGGCCTGGAAACCGCGCTGGCCGCGGTCGCCGAGGAGGACGCACCGCTGCTCGGCGAGACCGCGGATCTGCTGTATCACCTGATCGTGCTGCTGCAGGCGCGCGGACTGTCGCTGACGGATGCGCTGGCGGTGCTGGAGCGGCGGCGGGGCTGAGGCCGCTCGCGATCCGCGTTCTTCCTCCGTCTCCATCCGTTTCCATCCGCGCGGATTCGATCCTGTCTGAAGGGGTCGTGAAGGCCACGGTTTCGAGGTTGTCCGTATCCGCCTTCGCACAACGCAAAGTTAACGAACGTCGGGCTTTTCCGCCGGCATAGGCCATCGGTCATGGCTTTCCGCGCGCGGGGCTTCTGCTAGATTCTCGCGCGATCGCCGCCGTCCCGGCGGCGCGATATCAGCCCCCAAGGAGAACCGCGTGTTCAAGAAGCTCGCCGCCGAAGCCCTCGGTATCAGCGACATCGGCGTCATCGTGTCCCCGACCGACTACGACAAGGTCGATGCCGACGATTACCTGTTCCACGAGGACGGGGAGAAGATCTTCTTCCTGATCAAGTCGAAGAAGGACGAGTACTGCTTCACCAACTATGCGCTGATCCACGTCGACGGCGACTCCGCCGTCTCCAGCAAACGCATGATCAAGCGCTACGAGTACGTCAACCAGCGCGTCGGCTACGTGGCGATCGAGACCGCCGGCACCATCGACATGGACGTGGAGCTGAAGTTCTCGCTCGGCGATTCCGCGTTCAGTATCGACGTTCGCAAGAACTTCATCGAGCAGTTGAAGGACATCTACAAGGCGCTGATCGCGATCGGTCGCCAGCAGGTGCGCGACGGCATCGCCCGCGACAACGCCCTGCGCACGCTGGAGGCGATGGGCGGTATGCTCAAGCTCAACAACCTCGGCGGCGAAGCCGGCGTGGTCTCGCACTACAACGCGGTGCTGGACAACCTCAACGCCACGGTCCTCGACCGCCACACCACCCGCGACTACACCCGCGTGTTCGAGCGCTACATCCACAACATCAGCGCCTCGCCGACCCCGCCGCCGATCCCGGCGTGAATTCGTCAGCAGCCGTTCTGCGACAAGCGAAGGCCCGCGAAAGCGGGCCTTCTTCGTTGCGACCGTCCGCGCTGCAGGTCTTCAGGCCGCCGTGATCGCCGTCCGCACGCAGTCGCGGCCGTTGGCCTTGGCGCTGTAGAGCGCCTGATCCGCGACCGACAGCGCGGCATCGGTGTCGGCGTCGTTGCCCGGATCGACGGTGTGCACACCGATGCTGGCCGAGACCCGCAGCCGGTGTTCGCCGCTGACGCATGGCTCCTCGACCAGCCGGCGGCGCAGGCTTTCGGCGACGCCGACCGCGGCGTGCAGGTCGTGATCGGGCAGCACCACCACGAATTCCTCGCCGCCGAAGCGCGCCAGCAGCGCGGCTTCGTGCACGCGCAGTGCCTGGCCGATGCGTTGTGCCGCCCAGCGCAGGCAGTCGTCGCCGACCAGATGGCCGTAACGATCGTTGATCGACTTGAAATGATCCAGATCGATCATCAGCAGCGACACCGGCCGGCCCTGTTGGCGTCCCTCGCGCAGAAGGGTTTCGAAGCTCTCGTGGAAATGGGTGCGGTTGTAGAGCCCGGTGAGCCCGTCGCGACGACTGGAGTCGCGCAATCTGCGGTGCGCGTCTTCCAGTTGCATCAGCGTGCTGCGCACCTCCTGGGTACGCTGCGCGACCTTGCGCTCCAGTTGAAGGTTGGCTTCGTTGACGATCCGTTCGTTCTCGTTGCGCAGCGAGGCGTAGCGGTAGCCCAGCGCGATCGACAGCAGCAGCATCTCCAGCGCGGAGCCGATCTGCACGCCGTACTCCGTCAGCAGGGTCTTCGGGACGAGGCCGAAGGCGAGCAGGGTGAAGATGGTGGTGCCGAGCAGGAACATGCCCCAGGCCAGCAGGAACAGCCGCGCCGGCGCGTAGCCGCGACGCATCACGATGAAGGTCGCGATCACGATCCAGGCGACGCCGGCGAGCACCGCGCGCGACACCACCGGGGTCGAGATCCGGTACGGCAGCCAGATCGAGGCGATCGCGAACAGGGTGAAGAAAGCGATGAAGGCGAGGCTGATGCGGTT
>JBIJAD010000132.1:0-9900 GCA_044345955.1 Lysobacteraceae bacterium | reverse complement strand
AATTGCTGCATGCCGATCAGGGCCAGACAGATCGACAAAGGCACCGAGCGGTCGGCCAGCCAGGTCGAGTTCGGCCACAGATATTCGAAGCCGTAACCGTTGAGCGTGAACAGCACCAGCCCGAACGCGCTGATGTGGAACAGATACCAGAAGTAACTGGCGTCGCGCAGCGCCAGCCACAGCACCAGGTTGTAGACGAACAGCGCGAGCAGGATGCCGTAATAGATGCCCATCACGAACTGCACGTCGCGCGAGAGCGAGGTGAAGGCGGCGGCCGTGTACAGGTCCAGCGGCACCTGCATCGAACTCTGACTTTCGACCCGCACCAGCAGATCGACGGTTTGCCCGGCGGGCAGGTCGAGCCTGAAATTGGGGTGGCGGTAGGGGATGCTGCGCGCGGAGAACGGCAGGTGATCGCCGCCGGCCTGATGCACCGTGCGCCCGTCCGGGTAACGCAGGTGGACGTCGATCTTGTCGCTGAGCGCATAGCGCTGGACCAGCATCCAGCGGGTCTCGTCGGGATTGAGGTTGCGGATGCGCACGTGGAACCACATCGCGCCGCGCTGGAAACCGAATGCGGATTTTCCGCCGGGCAAAGGTTCGAACTGATCGGCCCGGGCGCGGCGCAGCGCGTCCTCGGCGGTGTCGGTCAGTGCGCTGTCCTGTCGATAGTCGGTGTAGGGCGCCAGCGAGACCTGCGAGAGCTCCGGGGTCAGCTCCGCGACCGGCCTCTCCGCGAGCGCGGGCAGGGCGAGCAGCATCCAGCACGCGCAGAGCAGATACGAAAGCGCAGCTCGGAACGACATGCCTTTCCCCTGGCGGCCTCGCTGGGCCCGATCCGCCGATCTTAACGCAAGCCCGGGGCATTCCAGTCGCCGCCCGGCGGCGTCCGACGGTCATGACACAAGGGCATAATCCCGGGCACGACGACGACGAACGGTGCGGTGATGCGGATCGGGAAGCATGGGGTGATTCTGGGGATCATGCTCGGGATGATCGGATCGTCGCTGCCATGCGCGCCGGCCTTGTCGGCGGTCGCGCAGGCGGGGGCGACCGTGCTCTCGGGCACGGTCTTCGACGATCGCGACGGCGACGGCCGGCACGACGCCGGCGAGCCCGGGGTCGCCGATGTGGCGGTCTCCAACGGGCGCAGTCTGGCGATCACCGACGCGAACGGCCGCTACCGGCTGACGGTGGCGCCGGGGCAGACGGTGTTCGCGATCAAGCCCGCCGGCTGGCGGCTGCCCGGGGACGATCCGGCCCGCGCCGGCGCCTGGCGCCACGTGCCGCCGCCGGCCGGGCCGCGGCCGAAGTACGGCGGCATTCCGGCCGGCCCGGCGCCGAGGCGCTTCGATATCGGTCTGCGCCGCGCCGCACCCGGCGACGGTCGCCTGCACGTGCGTGTCTTCGCCGACCCGCAGACCGCGACCCGCAAGGAAGTGGGCTATTACGCCCGCGACATCATCGACAGCGTGCTGGCCGAAGTCCGCGGCCCGGACCTCGGTGCGCCCGAACTGGGTCTGAGCCTGGGCGACATCGCGGACGACGCGCTCGAGCTGTATCCGGCGCTCAATGCCGAGACCCGGCGGATCGGCGCGCCCTGGCTGCACATCCCCGGCAATCACGACATCGATTTCGATGTCGCCCGCGACGAGGATTCGCTGCTGAGTTTCCGACACGTCTACGGTCCGGACACCGTTGCGTGGGAGGAGGACGAGGCGGTGTTCATCGGCCTGGACGACGTGATCTATCGTCCCGGGTCGCAGCCGGAGTACATCGGCGGCTTCCGCGAGGACCAGTTCGCCTTCCTCGAAGCCTATCTGCCGCGGGCGCCGCGCGATCGCCTGCTGGTGATCGGCCTGCACATTCCGCTGTTCGAGCCCGAGGGCCGCGACACCTTCCGCGACGCCGATCGCGAGCGCCTGTTCGCGCTGCTGCGCGACTTCCCGCACCTGCTGATCCTCAGTGGCCATGCCCACGCGCAACTGCACCGGTTCCACGATGCGCGCACCGGCTGGCAGGGCGCCGCGCCGCTGCACGAGTACACTGTCGGCGCCGCCTGCGGCGCGTTCTGGACCGGGGTGAAGGACGCTGCCGGCATTCCCGATACGACCATGGAGGACGGCACGCCCAACGGCTACGCCAGTCTGCGCATCGAGTCCGGCGGACGCTACGCGCTGCGCTGGCACGTCGCGCGCGCGCCGGACGACCCCGGCATCGGCCTGCACGCGCCGAAGGTGCTGCGCCGCGGCGCGTATCCGGCCCATGGCGTGTTCGCGAACGTGTACATGGGGCAGGCGAATACGCGGGTCGAATTCCGCATCGACGGCAGCGAATGGACGCCGATGCGGCGGGTGCTCGCGCCGGATCCCAATCTGCTGCGCCAGAACATGCTCGATGCCGACGCCGTAGCGCTGCGCGGTTACGATCGCTCGCCCGAGGCCCGGCCTTCGTCGCATCTGTGGCGCGGCACCCTGCGCACCGATCTGGCCGCGGGCGAGCATCGCGTCGAAGTGCGTGCCTTCGACCCCTGGCGCGGCGAATTGCGCGCGGAGACGCGCTATCGGCTGGACGAGGCCGAGGAATGAGCGCTTCGAATCTGCCCGATGCGCTGCCGGTGCTGCCCTTCGCCGACGCCACGGCGTTCGAGCGCTGGCTGACCAAGACTGCGACCTCTGCCGGTCTCTGGCTCAAGATCGCGAAGAAGGGCCGCGGCATCGCCACCGTGACCTATGCCGAAGCGCTGGATGTCGCGCTGTGCCACGGCTGGATCGACGGACAGAAACGTGGTTTCGACGACGACTATTTCCTGCAGCGGTTCACGCCGAGGCGCGCGAAAAGTCTATGGTCGAAGATCAATATCGGCCACGCCGAACGCCTGATCGCCGCGGGGCGGATGCGCGAAGGCGGGCTGCGAGAGATCGAACGCGCGCAGGCCGACGGCCGCTGGGAGGCCGCCTACGACGGCGCCCGGTCGATGGAGGTGCCGCCCGAACTGGCCGCGGCGCTGGCCAAGCACCGCAAGGCACGTACGTTTTTCGAGGCGTTGGACAAGACCAATCGCTACGCCGTGTGCTGGCGGGTGCAGACCGCGAAGAAAGCGGAAACGAAGGCGAAACGGGTGGAGGCGCTGGTCGCGATGCTGGCGCGCGGCGAGAAACTGCACTGAGCGCATCACTTGCGCGTCGAGTCCAGCTTGCGGATCTTGTCCATCGTTCTGGTCGCCGGCGCCGCGTCGCGGCGCGTGGGGCGCGGATAGTCGAATGCGACCGGCGGGCCCGGATTGATCTGATCGCGCCAGCGCGCCAGCAGCGGCAGGATCGCATCGCCGCTGTCGATCTGCGGGCGCGACGGGCGGAAGCCTTCGGCGCGTTCGCGCGATTCGATCCGACCCTTGGCCGATTCGAACGCAGCGACGAAATCAGTGGTCTGGTTCAGGCCCTCGATCATCCAGGCGCGGCCGAAGTAGGTCGCATCCGAATCCGCGCCGCAGCCGAACGAGGGCCGGCTGCGGTGCGAAGCGGTGAGCACCAGGGTGCGCTCATCGCGCAGCGCGGGCACGAAACCGCCGGAAAAGCAGGCCGAGATCACCAGCACGCGGTTGCGGATACCGGCGTCGTCCAGTGCCTTGCGCAACTCCTCGGGCTCGATCAGGTCCATGAACGCCGGATCCATGCGCACGAACAACTGATGCTGCGGCGTGCCGTGCATGGTCATGAACAGCAGCAGCAGATCCTCCTCGGGGTCCATGGTGCGAGCGACGCCGGCGAGCGTGCGGCGCAGGTTTTCCAGGGTCGCCAGCGGCCGCGGCTTCGTTTCCAGGCTGTCGGCGTGATTGATCAGCGAGATCACCCGTCCGGCCGCGCCAAAGCGCCCGACCATGAGTTTTTCGAGGTAATCGGTTTCGTTGCGGAACACGTCCTCGCTGCTGTCGCCGCCGAAGCCGACCACGTACATGTCCGGCAGGCCCGGACGCTGCGGACGCAGCGCCGCAAGCGCCGCATCCACCCGGCCGCGTTCGCGTTCGAAGCGGCCCGGGTCGGAGGTGCTGCGCGGCAGCGCGGGATCGGCCGCGTGCGCACCGCTCTTGGACAACAGGTCCCCGGACAACAGCAGCGCGAAGGCGAGCAGCAGGCGGGCGACGGCGTTCATGGCGCTATGCGGTCTCCGGCGCGATCCGATCGAAGCGTTCGACCCGGCGATGACCGTGCGCGGCCTCGCCGGTGCGCGGGTCGGGATAGTCCTCGCGGCGGTCGATCAGCACCGTGCGCAGCCCCGCTTCGCGCGCGGCGTCGAGTTCCTCGACCACGTCGGACAGGAACAGGATGTCCGACGGCGCGCGATCCAGTCGGCGCGCGATCTCCCGATAGCTGTCGGCCTCGCGCTTGTGTCCGACCTCGGTGTCGAACCAGCCGCCGAACAGCCCGGTGAGATCGCCGGCGTCGGTATGGCCGAAAAACAGCTTCTGCGCCGGCACCGAGCCGGAGGAATATACCGCCAGCGGGATCCCCGCGTCGTGCCAGACGCGCAGTTGCGCGGCCGCATCCGGATAGATGTGCGCGGTGAAATCGGCCTCGCGATAGCCGTCCTGCCAGATCATCCCCTGCAGCGCTTTCAGCGCGGTGTGTTTGCGATCTTCGTCGATCATCCCCTGCAGGATCTCGACGATCGTTTCGTCGCTGCACACGGCGCCATGCTCGGTCGCCACGACATCCAGCCAGCGCCGCACGTCGGGTTCCTGCCCGCGTGCGCGCACGAAGTCCGGCAGCGCGCGACGGGCGTAGGGGAACAGCACGTCCTTCACGAACGAGATGGAGGACGTGGTGCCTTCGATGTCGGTGAGGATCAATGGCGTCGTCATCTGAGATATCTGCTCACTTCGGCTGTTGCTGTTTCCAATCGTCGGTCAGCAAGCCGGAGAAGCCCCAGTCTTCTTCGGCGATTTCCTGGATGACGATGTGCGTGTGCTCGGGCTTCTTGCCAAGCACGCGCACCAGCGAATCGGTCACGTCCTTCACCAAAGCCGCTTTCTGTTCCCGAGTCGCACCTCGGGTGATCTGGATGTTGACGTAGGGCATGAGGAAGCGTGATCCGGACGGGTGAGGGCAAGAATGCGTTGAGCGGAGGAGTCTCGGGTTCAGGCCGCCTGCCCGATCTCGTACCGCGGAAACCGCTGCGCGATGTCGGTGCCGGTGAAATGGCCGACCCAGCCCTCGGGCTGCTGGAAGAAGCGGATCGCGACGAAGCTCGGTGCCGGGCCCATGTCGAACCAGTGGGTGGTGCCGTCGGGGACCGAGATCAGGTCGCCGGCTTCGCACAGGACTTCGTAGACCTTGCCGTCGACGTGCAGGCTGAACAGGCCGCTGCCGGCGACGAAGAAGCGCACTTCGTCTTCCTTGTGGAAATGCTCGTCGAGGAACTTGGTGCGCATCGCCTCGCGGTTGGGGTTGTCCGGAGCGATGCTGACCACGTCGATGGTGGTGAACTTGCGCTCGGCGCTGATCCGGTCGATGTCGGCCCGATAGGCGGCGATGATCGTGTCCGGAGGATCGCCCGGGGAAATCGGCTGTGCGGCTTCCCACTGTTCGAAATCGACCCCGATTTTCGCCAGCTCGGCGGCGATCGCGGTGTGGTCGTGGGCGACGGCGAGCGGGGCGTCGGGGCGGTCGTCGGCGAAGATGCGCAGGCGGCTCATGGCGGCTGTTCCGGGTGTGACGTGGGTGACCGAAATATGGGGCAGGGCGGGGTGCTGCGCAATGCGCCGGCGACGGAACGCTGTGCCGCATCGGGGGCCGGTTCCGCCCCTCGTCCCGCGCACCTGAAAAGTGGATCTTCGATCCGCTCTGCGGGCGAGCACGGACGTCGGTGGTTCAGTTGCGCAGCCGGCGCAGCTCCAGCTCGCAGCTCAGCATGAATTCGAACGCATCCAGATGCCGGCGGGCCTCGGCGATGTCGCGGCCCCAGGCGTACAGACCATGGCCGGCGATCAGATAACCCCAGGTGTTGGGTTCGGTGAGCACCGCGTCGACGCTGGCGGTGAGCTCGTCCATGTCCTGCGAGTTTGGCACCACCGGCAGGTCCAGGGTCGCCTCGTGGGTGGTGTGGCCGCGCAGGGCCTTGAACAGTTCGTAGCCGCGCAGCCGCACCCGGCCTTCTTCGGCGAACAGCAGGCCGGCGATGGTCTGGGTGGGGGAATGGGTGTGCAGCACGGCGCCGACATCGGGGTAGCGCCGGTACAGATGGGTGTGCAGGGCGGTTTCGGCCGACGGCCGGTGATGGGTGGCGACCGGACGGTTGTCCATGTCCACGACCATGATGTCGGCTTCGGTCAGGCGGCCCTTGTCCTTGCCGGAAATGGTGATCGCGGCCAGATTGGCGTCCATGCGGATCGAGAAATTGCCCGCGGTCGCAGGGGTCCAGCCCTTTGCCGCGAGCTCGCGGGTATGGGAGACGATCTGGGCGGCGCAGCCGGCGTAGAGGTTGTGGTCGAAAGCGGCGTTGTTCATGCCCGGGAGTGTAGCGGAGCACGGCGGACGGTCGCATGCGCGGGCGCATGAACGATCGCGAGCCGCTTATTCCTGCAGGGCATGAGTGCCCGCTTCAGTCGTCCGACCGCTGCTGGCCGTAGGTCCGGAACTTCTCGACTACCCGGGTCATTTCTTCGCTGGAGAGGTCGCGGGTGGTGCCCAGGCTGCGGGCGAGGCTGTACTGGCGGGCCAGGTTTTCGACCTCGACCGCCAGCGCGTAGGCCTCGGCGAGGGTCGGGCCGGTCGCGACCTGGCCGTGGTTGGCCATCAGGCAGGCGCGGCGGCCCTGCAGGGTGCGCAGGATGTTGGCCGACAGCTCCGGCGTGCCGAAGGTGGCGTAATCGGCGCAGGGGATGTCGTCGCCGCCGGCCACCGCGACCATGTAGTGGAAGGGCGGGATGCCCAGGCCCAGGCAGGCGAGGGCGGTGGCGTAGGTCGAATGGGTGTGAACCACCGCGTTCACCGCGGGGAACGCGGCCAGGATGTCGCAGTGGAACCGCCACTCGCTGGAGGGCAGCAACTGCCCCGGCGGGCAGCGACCGTCGGCGTGCAGGAAGACGATGTCCTCGGGTTGCAGGCGGTCGTAGGCGCGACCGGTGGGGGTGATCAACAACCCCTCGCCCCAGCGCAGGCTGGCGTTGCCGGACTTGCCCAGCGACAGCCCACTGGCGTTCATCGCGCAGCAGTGGTCGATCAGCGACTGGCGGGCGGCGCGTTCGTGGTCCTGCATGGGTGGGTCGCGGTCGGCGGCGGGGTGCGCAGGATACCCCTCCGGCGGACCGCCAGGAGGCGAATTGACCTGGCTCAAGGCATCCGGGGCCCGTTCGGGCGCATGATGCCGGCCATCTTCCCCGAGGATCCCGCCACATGAGCCACGATCAGTCCCGCAGTCTCTCGCGCCGCCGTTTCCTGTCCATCGCGCTGGTCGCCGCCGCGACCGCGCCGCTGGCGCTGCGTTCCGGCGCCGTCGAGGCCGCGCCGGCTCCGGCCGGCACCCTGCCCAAACTGCCGGTGACCGACGCCACCGCCAAGGCGTTGGCCTACACCGAGGACGCGACCAAGGTGAAACACGCCGCGTTCAAACCGGGCAGCAACTGCCTCAACTGCAATTTCTACAAGGGTGCGAAAGGCCAGGCCTACGGCCCCTGTACCCTGTTCCCGAAGAACACGGTCGCGGCCAAGGGCTGGTGCAGCGCCTGGGCCAAGAAGCCCTGATTTCCTGGCGGCGAACACGAAAACGGCGCGGTTTCCCGCGCCGTTTTCGTTTCTGTTTCCGTTGTCGCCGTCGGTCGTGGCTCAGAGACCGCGTGCGACGTGGCTCTTGCGGTAGCCGTAGAGGAAATAGACCACCAGGCCGAGCACGGTCCAGCCGAGGAACAGCAGTTCGGTGTGGCCGGAGAGGTTGAGGAACAGGAAGATGCAGCCGACGATCGCCAGCGGGCAGATCAGCCACGCGGCCGGCACCTTGTAGCCGCGCTGGCGGTTGGGCTCGGTGCGGCGCAGGATCAGCACCGCCGCGGCGACCATCGCGAACGCGAACAGGGTGCCCGAGTTGGAGATGTCGGCGAGCATGCGCACCGGGAACATGCCGGCGAAGATCGAGACCGCCACGCCGGTGATCAGGGTGATGATGTGCGGGGTGTGGAACTTCGGATGGACCTTGGCCAGACCTTCCGGCAGCAGGCCGTCGCGCGACATCACGAAGAAGATGCGGGTCTGGCCGTACAGCATCATCAGCACCACCGAAGGCAGCGCCAGGCCGGCCGCGGCGGCGACCACGGTGCCGATCCACGGATAGCCCAGTTCGCGCAGCACCAGCGCCAGCGGTTCCTTGGAGTTGGCGAGCGTGCCGTCGGGGGCCGCGCCGATCGCGCCGGTGGCGCCGGCGGCGACCAGGATGTAGATCAGGGTGCAGATCGCCAGCGAGCCGATGATGCCGATCGGCATGTTGCGCTGCGGATTGGTGGTTTCCTCGGCCGCCGTGGACACCGCGTCGAAGCCGACGTAGGCGAAGAAGATCGTCGCCGCGGCGGCGGTGACGCCGACGGTCAGCATCGTGCCGCCGATCTCGCGCTCGTTCGCCCAGAACCCGTTGGGCATGAACGGCTGGAAGTTGGCGCCGTCGATCGCCGGCAGGGCGAGCGCGATGAAGATGGCCAGCGCCGCCAGCTTGATGACCACCAGGATCGAATTGAACACGGCGCTCTTGGAGGTGCCGACGATCAGCAGGCCGGTGATCGCCAGGGCGCAGCCCGCGGCGAGGATGTTGAAGGTGCCTGCCTGCTCGACGCCGTTGACGGTCACGGTGTCGAAGGGGCCGGCCATCAGCGATGCCGGCATCTGCATGTTGAGCTGGGCCAGGATGCCGTGCATGTAGCCCGACCATCCGACCGAGACCGCGCCCGCCGCGACCGCGTATTCCAGCACCAGCGCCCAGCCGACGACCCAGGCGGCGAGTTCGCCGAGCACCGCGTAGGTGTAGGTGTAGGCGGAGCCGGAAACCGGCACCATCGAGGACAGTTCGGCATAGGCCAGGGCGGCCAGGGCGCAGACCACCGCAGCGATCACGAAGGAGATCATCATCGCCGGCCCGGCCGACTGCGCGGCGACCGAGGTCAGCACGAAGATGCCGGTGCCGATGATCGCGCCGATGCCCAGCATGGTGAGCTGGAACGCGCCCAGTTGGCGCTTCAAGGATTTCTTTTCAGCCGTCTCGATAATCTTGTCGAGCGGTTTCACGCGCCAAAAGAGCATTGACCATCCCCTAGCAATGTTGAAGGTTTGCCCGCCCCGCGGGCCGGAACCCGGCGACCATACCCGGCCCGTCGCCCCGGCACAAGCACGGAACATGGCCGCGGGACGATGCCGCGCCGACGCGGGCGATAATGAACGCCCCTCCGCCGTTGGTGCGCCGCAGCATGATCCCGCCACACGCCCCCGTATCGGACCTGGCCGCCGCCTTCGAGGACTACGCACGCCGCTGGCCCGACGAAGCCGCGATCGCCGGCGAATTCCGGGCGCTGTTGGCCGATCCCGAGGACCCGTTCGTCCGCGCGCGCCTCGCCGGGCACTTCACCGGCTCGGCCTGGCTGGTGAACGCCGCCGGGACCCATCTGCTGATGACCCACCATCGCAAGCTCGACCGCTGGCTGCAGCCCGGCGGCCACGCCGACGGCGACCGCGACCTGGCCACGGTCGCGCTCAAGGAGGCGGAGGAAGAATCAGGGCTGCGCGATCTCGTGGTCGAACCGGAGATTTTCGATCTCGATCGGCACTGGATCCCCGAACGCGGCGACGTGCCCGGGCACTGGCATTACGACGTGCGCCACGTGGTCCGCGCGACCGGCAGCGAGGACTTCGTCGTCGGCGACGA
>JBIJAD010000395.1:0-3578 GCA_044345955.1 Lysobacteraceae bacterium | reverse complement strand
CGCGTACTGCAGCGAATAGAGATAGCCGGCCAGACCCTGCAGCACAGCGCCCATGCCGACGCCGATGCGCTCCTCGTTCATCATGTGGAACATGGTGGCGAGGCCGTGATGCGGTTCGCCGATCAGTTCCGCGTGGCAGTCGCCGGCTTCGCCGAACTTGAGGAAGGTGTTGACGCTGCCGCGCTGGCCCATCTTGTGGTTGAGACCGGCCAGACGCACGTCGTTGCGTTCGCCGCGGCTGCCGTCGGCGTTGACGCGCCAGCGCGGGACGATGAACAGGCTGATGCCGCGCACGCCGGGCGGCGCGCCGACGATCTTCGCCAGCACGAGGTGAACGATGTTGTCGCCCAGCTCGTGATCGCCGGCGGAGATCCACATCTTCGCGCCGCTCAGGCGATACGTGCCGTCGGGCTGCGGTTGGGCGGTGGTGCGGATGTCGGCCAGCGACGAACCGGCATGCGGCTCGGACAGGCACATGGTCCCGAACCAGCGGCCTTCGATGATCGGCTGCATGTAGCGGCGTTTCTGGTCGTCGCTGCCGTAGGCCGCGAGCAGGTTCGACGCGCCGCGCGCCAGCGCCGGATAGGCGATGGTGCCGGGATTGGCCGCCGAGAACATGGAATCGCAGGCCTGCGCGATCACGAACGGCAGTTGCATGCCGCCGGCCTCGTAGTCGGCGAGCGCAGCGCAGAAGCCGGCGTCGTTGTAGGCCTGCACCGCCTCGCCGATCTCCGGAATCAGCTCGACCTTGCCGTCGACCATGTGCGGTTCGTTGAGGTCGGACTTGCGGTTGTGCGGCAGGAACTTGTCGAGCGCGATCTGGTGGGCGAGATCGAGCGCGGCGGCGAAGGTCTCGCGATTGTGTTCGGCGAACCGCGGCCAGGCGCAGAGGCGTTCGACGCCGAGCACGTCGTGGAGCATGAAATCGAGGTCGCGGCGGTCGCAGAGCGGGCTGGGGGACATGCGGGGTTCCGTATCGTGAGCGTTCCGTGGAGACGAGATGAGAGCGGTCAGCGGATGCGGCGCTTCAGCTCGCCGATCAGCTCCGACACCTCCGACGGCGACAGCTTGGCGAATCGCTCCGGGAGCAGGCTGCGGCGGGAGGATTCCTGCGCGGCCAGCAGTTCCATCAACTGGATGGTGTCGGTGTGCTGCGGCGGGATGAAGTCGGCGATCGCCTGCTGCAACTGGGTCAGGCCGAGCGTGGCGCCGTCGTTGCGGGCGATATCCATCGCGAGCAGGGCGATCGCTTCGAGATCGGCGTTGGAGTAGCCGTCGAGCGGCTCGAGGGCCGCGGTCAGCGCGGCGCCCTCGCCTTCCGGCAGCGCGGCGCCGTTGCGCTTGAGGATGGCGCCGACGATGCGCAGACGGTCGGCGGCGGTATCGACGTAGAAGAAGGGAATCTTGCGATCGAGGCGGCCCGGGCGCTTGATGTCGACATCGAGCTTGTCCGGGCGGTTGGTCATCAGGATGGTCAGCACATGGCCGCGGTTGTCGGGATCGGACATGAAGTCCTTGATCCGCGCGATCACCCGCGACGAGGTGCCGCCGTCGGTCTCGCCGCCTTCGCCGCCGTTGCCGAAGCTGCGGTCGCCTTCGTCGATCACGAGCGCGATCGGGCTCATCGCGCGGATGATCTTGAGCACGCGCTCGAGGTTGGATTCGGTCGAACCGACCCATTTCGAACGGAAATTCTTGAGCACCACGCCGGGCAGGCCGGCTTCCTTCAGGAACGCCTTGATGACGAAGGTCTTGCCCACGCCCATCGGCCCGACCGCGAGCAGGCCCATCGGCGCGAGCTTGCGCTCGCCGGTCTTGATCGTGGCGGCGATCTTCATCAGCTCCGCCTTGATCTGGTCGTAGCCGCCGACCGCATCGAGACCGTAGGACGGATCGAGGAATTCGATCAGATCGCCGCAACTGCGCTGGATGATCTCCCGTTTTCTCTCGCCGATGATCGCGAGCATGCCCTCGAGCGGGTCGGCATCGGGTTTCGGCGCGTTGTGACCGAGGATCATGAACGCGATTTCCTCCCGGGTCTTGCCGGCGGTGACGCCGGCGTACATCTCGGCGCGCTGCTGCGCGTCGGGCGCATCGCCCAGCAGTTGCAGCGCCAGCGACTTGCGCTCCTCCTCGGGCAGACCGGCGGCGGGACGCTCGGCGACGATGCTGTCGATTTCGAGCAGACGCAGGCCGGCGGTGTGCTTGGCGACCAGGGCCTGCTGCGCCGCCGGCATGTGCGGCGCCGACTGCGCGACGAGCTGCAGACGCGCGGCCTCGTCGGGCAGCGGCACTTCGATCGCGCAGATCCGCGGATTGGTGTTGAGCGAAGGATGCAACTCGGCCAGCGAGGCGCACAGCAGCACGACGATGTGGTTGCGCTGCAGCAGCAGGCCGCTGAGCGACCAGTCGTGGAAGATTTCCAGGAGACCGCGTTCGTCGGTGCTCAGGAAGGTGGTCTCGGCGTTGGGCACGAGGTCGCCGGCGTGCGGCAGCACCAGGGCGAAGCCATCGCCGGTGCGCATGCGCAGTTCGAGCTTGGCCATGTCCGCGAGCAGGGATTCGCCGTGTTCGATCGGCTTGGTCTGCTCGCCGCGGCGCTTGAGTCCGGCGTGGCGCAGGGCCAGCTCGAATCGCTGCGGTTTGGCCGCGAGCACCACGTCGTGCACGTAATCGACGAACGGCTGCAGTTCGCCCGCGTGCGGAACGCCGTCGTGGACGTTGCCGTGGAGCAGGAACAGGCCGGCTTCGCCGGCGAGATAGCGGCGTTTGAGTTCGTCGGCCCAGGGCGGGAGGGCAGTGCCGTTGGCGGGAGTGCCGTTGAGAGTGGTCATGGGGGTGGGTGTGCTCCGGAGGTGGGAATGCACCACAGGTATCGGGTGGCCATCGTGTCGTTTCTTGAAAACGATGGTGTCTGCATCAGACGAAGATCTTCCATCGGATCTGCGAGGGAATCATCACTCATATGGACAACGGCAACACTTTCCGCCGGGTCTTTTTTCGCTCGCTGCCGCGAGCGAGTCACCTTTCTTTGCTTGTGCAAGGAAAGAGTGACCCAAAGAAAGCACACCCCGTCGTCGCGCCCGGCGCTGCGCGCCGGGTCCGCGTGGTTCGCGGGGTTTGTCGACAAGACATCCTTGTCTTGTCGAAAAACGCGCGGCGTGCTGCCGCGCGCCCTGCGGGCCTGATCCGCAAACCCCGCCGCTCCGGGGGGCCCGGAGATCAAAAGCAACCGCTCCGAGACTGATCGCCCTCTGGCGTCCATCCCGCTTCTGTTGGCCACGCACTTGGACATGGAATATTCGCGCCCTCAGCGCGGTTTGCGACAGAGGCCGAGGTTGAAGCGGGCGGCCTTGACGATCGGCAGCCAGGCTTCGCCGTCGGAGGGCGGATAACCGCCGAGGATCTCGTCGTCGGACAGCTTCGCTTCTTCCTCGAACGGGGCCAGCGTGCGCAGGCAGTCGGCGCGACGGCCGAGGCGGTACTGGGTGATGGCGACGTCGTTGCGGATCTCGCCGGTCTCCAGCCAAGACAGGGTGCGCGCGCAGCGCTGCAGCAGCGGCGAAAGCGTGGCGAGG
>JBIJAD010000251.1:0-6002 GCA_044345955.1 Lysobacteraceae bacterium | reverse complement strand
AACGCTTCGCCTTGCACAGGCGCACGCCGTCGATGATCGAGGCGTGGTTGAGGGCGTCGGAAACGATCGCGTCGTGTTCGTCCAGCAGCGGTTCGAACAGGCCGCCGTTGGCGTCGAAACAGGCGGCATAGAGGATGGTGTCCTCGGTGCCGAAGAAGTCGGCGATGGTTTTCTCGAGCTGTTTGTGCAGATCCTGGGTGCCGCAGATGAAACGCACCGAAGCCATCCCGAAACCGTGGCTGTCGAGCGCGTCCTTGGCCGCAGCGATGATGTCCGGGTGATCGGCCAGGCCGAGATAGTTGTTGGCGCAGAAATTCAGCACCTTGCGGCCGCCGGCGAGTTCGATCTCGGCCGACTGCGGGCTGGTGATGATCCGTTCGGACTTGAACAGCCCCTGGGCGCGGATGGCGTCGAGTTCTTCGGCGTAACGGCGGGTGAGGTCGGGGGCGTTCGAAGACATGGCGGCGTGGCGGAGGGACGAGCCGCCTAGTGTACGCCGGTCGCGGCCTGCGGCCGCAGGACGGCCCGCTATCCCGCGCGTTCGGCGATCAGATCGCGCACCAGCGCCACCAGACTGTCCTCCGAGAACGGTTTGCCGAGCATGCAGGTGACGCCGGCCTGTTCGGCCATGGCCTGGTGCTTGTCGGTGGCGCGCGAAGTGATCATCACCACCGGCAGATCGCGGGTCTCGCCGTGGCTGCGCAGGTTGCGGGTCAGCTCCAGGCCGTTCATGCGCGGCATTTCCAGATCGACCAGCAGGGCATGGGTCGGGCGGGCCTGGATCTCGGCCAGCGCTTCGAAGCCGTCGCGGGCGGTCGCGACCTCGAAACCGGCGTCCTGCATCAACTGCTCGAGCGCGCGGCGCACGCTGAGCGAGTCGTCGGCGACCACCACGCGGGTGGCGGGCGTGGCGCTGCGGACCAGTTGCGCGGGGTCGAAGCGACGCTCCTGCGCCGAGGCCATCAACACGTCGAGATCGATCACTGGCGCGAGGCCGCCGTCGCCGAGCTGGGTGATGCCGCGCACCGCCGGGATCGGCGGCACCCATGCACCCAGCGGTTTGACCACCACGCTGCGCACTTCCTCGATCGCACGCACCAGCACGACCGCGATGCGGCCGTCGGGGTCGCGGACCGCGAGGCCGGTGCCGTTGGCGCCGAGCCAGGGCGAGAGATCGGCCGCTTCGTCGTAGAAGGCCTCGATCGGCAGCGCGGGAACGGTCCGGCCGTCGAGTTCGACGGTGAGGCGACCGGCGTCGTAACGGCATTCGCCGGCGGCGAAGCTGACCACGCGCTCGATCGAACCGGCGACGATCGCGCTGGCCTGACGTTGGCCACGGGCGATGACGACGTTGGCGAGGGTCTGGGTGACCGGCAGGCGCAACTGGATGCGTGTGCCCTGGCCGCGTTCGCTGACGATGGCGAGGGTGCCGCGCAGTGCGGCGATGCGCTGGTTGACCACGTCCATGCCGATGCCGCGGCCGGAAACTTCGGAAGCGGTGCTGCGGGTGGAGAAGCCCGGCAGCAGGATCATGCGGATCAGGCTGCGTTCGTCCACGTCGGCATCGGCGGCGAGCAGGCCGACGTCGATCGCGCGCCGGCGGATCGCGTCGGGGTCGAGCCCGGCGCCGTCGTCCTGCAGTTCGATCAGCGCGGCGTCGCCCTGCAGACCGATGCGCAGCCGCAGTTGTCCGATGTCGGGTTTGCCGGCGCGATGGCGGACGTCCGGGACCTCGATGCCATGGTCGATCGCGTTGCGCAGCAGGTGCGCGAGCGGTTCGACGATGCGTTCCAGCAGTTCGGCGTCGATCGGGATGTCCTCGCCGACGATCTCCAGTTGCACCTGCTTGAACACCTGTTTCGCGGTCTGGCGCACGATGCGCTGCAGACGCGGCGCGATCTGCCCGAACGGCACGGTGCGGGTGCGCAGGATCGAGCGCTGCAGGTCGCGGTTGAGCTGTTCCTGATCGCTGCGCAGATCCGACAGCGCGCTCATGATGCGGTCGATGCGGCGCGCGAACTCGGCGCTGTCGGCCTGCGCTTCGAGCAACTGGCGCGAGATCACGTGCAGTTCGTTGTACTGATCGATCTCCAGTGGATCAAGTTCGGTGCCGGCCTTCTGCGCGGTCGACTGCAGCGCCGCGCCGCGCAGCGCGACCAGATCGTCGAGGCGCGACATCAGTTCCTGGGTATTGCGTACGCCCAGCCGTTGCTCGCGATGGATCGTGCCCAGACGTTCGAGCTGCTGGTCGATCTGGCGTGAGGTGACCAGGGTTTCGCCGGAGAGCCGCTGCAGTTCGTCGAGCAGCGCGCTGGGCACGTTGAGGCTCTGGATACCGCTGGCGGCCATGCCGCCGGCCGCTGCGGCGGCAGGTTGAGCGGTGGGCTGAGCGGCGGGTTGCATGGTCGCGACCGGCACGCTTTCGATCGTGTCCGGTCGCGTCTGTGCACTGTCCGCGCGGACCGCGGCCGGAACTGCCGCGCCGCCGGCGGCGAGGGCGTTGGCGGCGTCGAGCACCAGTTGATACACATCGAGCAGATTGTCGGGCGCGGGGCCGCGGCCGAGCAGGTGGTCGGCGATTTCCTCGACGCAGTCGACGGCGCTGCCGAGCAGGTCGGCGCAGGCGTCGTCCAGGCGTTCGGGACGTTTGCCGATCTCGATCAGGATGTCTTCCAGCGCGTGGGTGAGATTGGCGAGGCCGCGCACGCCCACGGTGTTGGCGTCGCCCTTGAGCGTATGCGCGACCCGGCGCGCCTCGTCGGCGGGTTCGGGCGCACGGGTGTCGATCAGCGCGCGCACCGAGGCGCCGAGACGCGCGGCGTTGCCGGGCAGCTCGCGCAGCATGCCTTCGAGCACGCTCGGCAGCACGTCGGCGGCGGGAGCGAGGCCGATATCCTCGAAATCGGCGACGGTCTTGCGTTGCGCGAGCAGCGCCGGATCCATGCCGACGCGCACGCGCGTCAGTTCGTCGCCCAGCGCCTGCGCCCAATCGGCGTCGAGTGCGGGCAGCGGCTGAGCGACCGCGGCGACCAGTTCGGCGGCATCGCGATCGGGCGTGTCGAGCGCGCCGATCAGCGCACCGCACCAGGTCGCGACGCTGTCCGGGCCGGCGGTGGGGTCGCCGCGCTCCAGCGCCTCGCGCAACGCTTCTGCGCCTCGCGCCAGTTGCGCCAGACCGATCAATTCCAGCGCATTGGCGACCAGGCCGCACTGGTAGGCCAGTTCCTCGGCCAGCGCGGCGCGCGCGGCCTCGTCCGGCGTGTCGGCCCAGGCCTGCGCCAGCGGCAGCACCTGTTCGGCGAGGGCCAGGCGGGTGAGTTCGAGCTCTTCCTGACCGATCCAGATCGTGTCGTCGATATCGCGTTCGGCAACAGGGGCTGCAATAGGGTCTGCAACGAGATCGAGACCGGCGACCGCCGCGAGCGGCATGTCGTCGGCGTCGATCGCCGCGGGCGCGGCGATGGCTTCGCCGGCGGCGATTTGCGTTGCGAACGTTTCCGTTGCGAACGCCTCCATCGTCGCGTATTCGGGCATCGCCTGTTCCGGATTCGACGCGAATGCCGGCGCTGCGGCTGCATCGACGGCCGGGGCTTCGCCGAACGCGAAGGCGAAGCCATCGTGATCGGGTGCAGGGACGGCTTCGGCTGCGCCAGTACTCGTCGACGATGGCTCGCCTGCAGAGAACAGACCGATGGTGTCCGCGGCGACGCTGAACGCGTCGGGCGTGGTCGTGGCCGTTGTCGCCTCCGGCGCGGCGACTTCCGCAGCGGCCTGTTCCAGACGTCTGGCGATCACCAGCACGAAACTCTGCGACAGCCGCGGCAGCCAGCGCACATCCGGAGGCAGTTCGGCGAGCATGCGTCGGCCGCTGCGATCCAGACGTCCGGACAGATGCTCCTGCAGGCCGCCGAACCACAGCGCCATCCGGGTCAGATCGTCCGCGCTCGGTGCGTCGGCGCGACGGGCGAGATCCTGCAGTGCGGTCTGCCAACTGCGCAGCAGTTCGGGCACGCCCGGCAGCGCGGCGGCCGCGGCTTCGCCCTGCAGGCTTTCGACCATCTGCGCGAGCAGCACCGGGTCGGCGATCTCGGGCACCGCGTTGGCCGCCTGCAGCAGACCGACCAGCGCATCCAGCCGGGACAGGAAGCTCTCCGGGGCGAGTGCGCGCGCGGCGTAGTCGGGCGTCGGGGTCATGATCGGGCGGCCCTGCGTGATCGACGGAAAATCGGGCGAGACGGCGGCGTGCGCCGGCTCAGCCCGGCAGACGGAATTCGGACACCGTCCGCACCAGCGCCGAGGCCGATGCGTCGAGGTGTTCGGTGTCGCCGCGCTGCTGTTCGATTTCCTCCAGCGTGCGCTGCGAGGCGCTGATCAACTCGTAGGCGCGGGCCAGCAGACGCTGCGAGGCTTCGCCCTGGGTCTGGGTGGCCTGGGAGATGTTGCGCACCGAGTTCACCAGCGCTTCGGTCGCGGCGCGGGTGTCGTTCATCTGCGCGCCGGCGCGGTCGGCGAGGCGGGTGATGTCCACCACCTGCGAGATCGTGCCGTTCATCGCCTGCAGGGTTTCGCCGGTGTCCGACTGGATCGCGCTCACCAGTCCCGCGATCTGCTGGGTCGCTTCGCGGGCGTTTTCGGCCAGTCGCTTCACTTCGTCCGCCACCACCGCGAAACCGCGACCCGCTTCGCCGGCCGCGACCGCCTGCATCGAGGCGTTCAGCGCCAGCACCGAGGTGCGTTCCGCGATCTGGCCGATGATCGTCACCGCCGAGGAGATTTCCTGCGAACGCTCGGCCAGCCGCTTCACCCGCTTTTCGGTCTCGCGGATCTGGTCGCGCGAGGCGGTGATGCCCTCGACCGTGGCGCGCACCACGCTCAGGGCTTCGGCGGTCGCGCCGAGCGCGCGTTCGGCCTCGCGGCCCGCGCCCTGCGCCTGTTCGCCGATCTGGCGCAGCGCGCTGGCGGTCGTGCTCAGTTCGGCGGACGCGGCATTTGCCTGGTTGCTCGCTTCGTCCGCGAGTTTCAGCACCGTGTCTGCGCGCTGTTTCACGCGGCTGGAGCTGTCGGAGACCTGCGCGGAAATCTGGTTGACGTCGCGCAACGCGCGCGCGGTCGAATTGGTCATCATGTTGATCGCGTCCGAGACCGCGCCGGTCACGTCCTCGGACACCGGCACCTTCACGTTCAGGTCGCGCTGGGCGAGCTGCGCGACCGAGGTCATGATCTCGATCACCGAGTTGTTGAGCTGTTCGTTTTCCTTCTGCGCGCGCGCAAGCTCCGCCACCTTTTCGTCGAGCAGGCTGTCGAAGGCGACCGCGAGCTGGCCGATTTCGTCGCCGGAACGCAGGCCGGTGCGGGCTTCGAGGTCGCCGGCGCCGACCTTCTGCACCGTGTCCTGCACCTGGGTCAGCGGGACGTTGATCGAACGCGCGAGGCGCTGACCGGCGAACAGCGCGATCAGGCCCACGATCAGCAGCGTGATCAGGCCGGCGATCACGATGCCGCGCTGCAGCGCGACCACCGGCGCCGCCGATTCGGCGGCGTCGATTTCCGAGAGGATCACCCAGCGCAGGCCGAGGATGTCGATCGGCGCATAGGAGCCCAGCACGTCGATGCCGCGGTAGTCCGGGTACACCGCGGTACCGGTCTGTCCGGCCAGCGCGTTGCGCACGCCGGCGGAGTCGACGGTCATCAGGCCGATGTTGGAGTCGCGCGAGTCCATCGCCGCCAGTCGCGCCGGCGCCAGCTTCAGATCGCGCATCATCTGCACGAAGCCGGTGCTGTTCTCCTGCATGAAGCGCGAGATCGAACGCGGGTTCTTGTCCGGGCCGACCAGATAGGTTTCGCCCGATTCGCCCAGGCCCACGTCCTTCCACTTGCCTTCGAAGGTCATGATCTGGTTGACGCGGTCGATCGGCAACTGCACCACGAACACGCCGACCGTGACCCCGTTCTCGACGATCGGCGTACTCACGAACGAGGCCTGATCGTCGTAGGAGGGGCGG
>JBIJAD010000250.1:0-6004 GCA_044345955.1 Lysobacteraceae bacterium | reverse complement strand
AACACCGCCTGCCACGGATGATCGCGATCCCAGGGGATCCGGATCAGTGGGAACGGGTTGGGCTCGCCCAGCAACCGCCCCAGCGATACGCCGCGGCGCATGGTCGCCGGCGAGTAGCCGTGCTCCATGTAGCACAGCGGCTTGAGCAGGGTGCCGCTGAACACCCGCGGCGCGGCGTCGCGGATCGCCTGGTAGCAGTCCTGCGCGATCGCGTCGTGCGCCGACAGCGCCGGCGCGAAGCTGGTGCCGCGCTGGGCGAAGACTTCGAAGAACATGCCGAACAACCGGCGCGCGCGATCCAGTTCGCGTTCGACCAGGGCGATGTCGATCAACACCCGCTGCAGCGGCGCCTGGTCCACCGACGTGCGGACTTCCTCGAAACGACGGCGGATCTCGCCCTCCACCCGCGACAGCCGCTGGTTGGCGGCGTCGAAGTGCGCCCGCGACGGTGCGTGCGGCATGTCCTGCGGGCGCAGGCCGACGAAGGCGTTGTCGATCCGGGCGAGGCGGCGCAGACGCGCCGCCAGGCCGCGGACCTTCACGCGCAGGAACTCTCGGGCGTTGCGTGCAGGCATGAGGGTGGGCTCCGTGTCGTCGTCGAGGCGATCGCCGTCGATGGAGGCGCCATCGACGCGATCGCGACTTCCGTGCGCAGGATGTCGTCAGCGGCAGCGCACCCGGATCGTGGTCGGGCCGGCGACATTGACGATGCGGCGGCCGTGACGCGGGCAGTTGCAGCGCGCGGCGACGGCGCCGCCGACGACCGGACGGGCGATCGCCGGCGGACCGGTGCGACGACGCACTGCGCGCACCACCGGGACCACCCGGCGACGTACCGACCGCACGCCGCTGCGGCACGGCGCGCTGCGCGGGCGGCACCAGCGGACGGGCGAGGGCGCGCGCGGCGGCGGGACGACGTACGACCCGTGCGGTCACGCGGCGGACCACGCGCGGCACCACCCGGCGTATCGGCACCCGGCGCTGACGGGCCACGCGACGGGCGACCGCGATCGCGCGCGGCACCACGCGGGCCGCCGGACGGCCGCGTGCGCGCACCGCACCGCGCACCGCCTGGGCGGCGGCGCGGACGACCTGACGCCGCGCCGGCGCGGCCATGCGCGCGACCGCAGGCAAGGCGCGACGCAGCGCCAGGCCGGCGATCAGCGGCGCGGCGGCATCGATCTCGTCCTCGTCCAGGCTGTCGATCATTTCGTCGTAGGCCTCGAACTCGTCGGCGCCATCGGCGAGCAGGCGTCCTGCAGCGCCGGCCAGGCGGCCGATCAACTGCGCCTGCGGCAACGGAATCATGCTCGCGATCGGTGCGACCGTGCGTGCGACGCTGCCGACGCCGCGGGCGACGCGGCCGGCGATGCTGCGCAGGCGGCTGAGGAATTCGTCGGTGTCGCCGGCATCGAGCGCGTCGGCGACCATTTCGTCCGCGGCGTCGAGTTCGTCGCCTTCGTCGAAATCGTCGCCCTCGTCGTATTCGTCGGCTTCGTCGTAGGCTTCGAACTCGTCGCCTTCGTCGTATTCGTCGGCTTCGTCGTAGGCCTCGAACTCGTCGCCTTCGTCGAACTCGTCGTATTCGTCGGCGCCGAGCAGACCGCCGAGGATGTTGCCGAGCCCGCCGAGCGGACCGCCGCCGCCGCCACCGCCGGGAGCGCCTCCCGGACGGCCGCCGCGCCGGCGACCGCCGCCGCCGAGCAGACCGCCGATGCCGCGGGCGATGGTGCCGAAGAACTCATCGTCGCCCTCGTCGAACTCGTCGTAGGCGTCGAACTCGTCCTCGAACGCGTTGGCGCTACCGGCGGGACCCTCGGCGCTGTCGTACATCAGGTCGTCCAGCGCGTCGTTTTCATAGCTTTCCATGACGGTTTCCTCTTGCTGCGGTGTGGGTGGAGCGGGGCCCGGGGACCGGCTCCTATAGCGGCCGGATCGTCAGTTCGACGGGTCCGTGGAGCACGTAGCGGCGTGCCGAGCCGCGGGTGACGGAAGGGACGCCGCGGCCGACACCCGCGGGGCGCGACGCGGCCGGCGTGCGCGACATCGGCTGCGCCAGCCGGCCGACCGCGCGCGGACGCCTCGCGATCGTGCGCGCGGCACGCGTCGCGGTGCGGCCGACCTGCTGCGGAATGCGCTGCGGCGGTGTGCGTTGCCGGCGTGCGGCCTGCGCGCTGGACGCGGCGATCCGCGGCAGCGCGCGAACGCCGGCGGGGCCGGCGCCCTGGACGAGATGACGCGCCGCGGCAGCGATCCCGTGCACGAAAGCGCGCCGCGCCTGCGGCGACAGTTGCGCGAGGTTGTGGCCGCCGAGCGCGCGCGCGGCGAGCCGCGCGGCCAGGCCGACCGCAGCCGGCAGCGCGGCGTCCACGCCTTCCTCGTAGAGGTCCGCCATCGCGTCGAAGGCCTCGAAATCGTCGGCACCGTCGGCGCTGAGCTGGCCGATGCGGGCGAGCAGTTCGGACAGCGGGTTCTGATGACCGGCGGCGCCGCCGGCGATCTGCGCGGCGTTCTGCAGATGCCCCGGAATGCGCGATGCGCCGCCGAGCGCGCCGCCCAGCCCGCCGGCGACGCGCCCTGCGCCGCCGGCGATCTGTCCGTAGCGCTGCAGTTGCTGCGCAAGCCCGGGGTGTCCCAGACGCTGTGCGAGCATCGAACCTGCGTTGGCCATACGGCTCGCATGCCCGGCGTAACGGCCTGCGGTGCGGGCGTAGCCGCCCAGGCGCGAAGCGATGCCGGCGGCCGGGCCGAAGCCGCGCGCGAGACTGCCGGCGACGCGCGAGAAACCGCCGAGCACGCTGCCGAGGAATTCGTCGGTACCGTCGGCGTCCAGCGCATCGGCCAGTTCGGCCTCGAACGCCGACAGGGCCGCGTTCGCGCGGGCCGGAGCGATCGGTCCGCCGGTCGCGGCGTCGGCACCGTCGTAGAGATCATCGGCCACCAGCAGATCGCCGTGTCCGGCGTCGAATTCATCGAGGAAGTCGGTCTGGGACGCCTCGAATTCGTCGCCCAGCGACTCGTCGTATTCGTCGCCTTCGTCGTAGCCCTCGGTTTCGTAACCGGCATCGGCTTCGTCGAAGGCTTCGTCGCCTTCCAGCGCGTCCGCCGCGAAATCGTCGTCCGCCGGATCGAAGCCCTGCGGCGTGTCGAAGTCGTCGCCGGCGTCGCCGGCGTTGCCCTGCGGATGCGTCATGGCCGTCTCCCGTGCGTTGCGTCGCGTCCGGATGGACCCAACGTTGCGAATGGAGGCTAGACGCGTGTTTACGGTATGACTATCGCGTTTTCGCGCTACCCGTTTCCGGCTAGGGCATGCGACGTAGACGATCCGGGCTAGCCCGAACGGGGGATTGCGCCGCGTTGCGCGGCATCGGCACGGGCGCGGGGATCAGTGCAGGAACCGCGACAACGCGGCGTCGTAGTCGGGATGCGTCGAGATGTCGTTGTGGTCGGCGGCGGCGAAACGCAGCACCTGCGGTCGCGCGGGCAGGGCGGCGATCAGCGCCCGGGTGCGCGCTTCGGGAACGACATCGTCGCGGCCGCCATGCAGGATCAGCAGCGGCTGCGCGAATCCGCGCAGCGCCTGCGTCGATTCGTAGCGCTCGCGCAGCAGCCAGTCCACCGGAAACAGCGGATAGTGTCCCTGCGCGGTCGCGGTCATGCTGTCGAACGGCGTGATCAGCACCAGACGTTCCAGCGGCCTGCGCGCGGCGAGCTGCGCGGCGACGCCGCTGCCCAGGCTGCGTCCGATCGCGGCGATGCGCTGATCCGGATGCCGCGCGCGCACATGGTCGTACAGCGCCGCGGCATCGGCGACCAGCGCGGCTTCGTGCGGCTCGCCCTCGCTGGCGCCGTAACCGCGATAGGCCAGCAGATACACGCTGCGCTGCGGGAACATCCGCGCGAAGGCCTCGCGATTGGCCTCGATGCGTTCGGCGTTGCCGCCGAAATACAGGATCGGGTCGGGTTGGCCCGGATTCACCACCCAGCCGCGCAGGGTCGCGTCCGGCCGCCGCAGCGCGAAGTCGGTTTCTGCCGCATCGGCCGCCGTGGTCCAACCGTAATAGATCAGTTCGCGCTGCTGCGCGTAGAGCAGCGCGCACAGCCCGGTGTAGATCAGCGCGACCACGATGCCGAGCGTGAGCAGCGGGCCGCGCATGCCTGGCTCAGCCGTGCGTCTTCTGCGCCGCCGCGAACGCCGCCAACTGCTCCGGCGTGGCCTCTTTCTGGTGCAGCGCCTTCCACTCGGCGAAGGGCATGCCGTAGACCGCTTCGCGGGCCTGGTCCTTGCCCATCGCGATGCCGCGGGCTTCGGCGGCTTCGCGGTACCAGTCGGCCAGGCAGTTGCGGCAGAAGCCGGCGAGGATCATCAGGTCGATGTTCTGCACGTCCGGGCGTTCGCGCAGCAGGTGGTCGCGCAGGCGGCGGAAGGCGGCGGCTTCGAGTTCGGTGACGGTCTGCGGGTCCATGGCGGGGCGGGGAGGGGAGACATCGGGGATAATACCCGCCCCTGTGCAGCCCGCCTCCCGCATGACCGCCCGGATCCTCGACGGAAAACGCATCGCCGACCTGCTGCTGGACGATCTCAAGGCGCGGGTGGATGCGCGGGTCGCGGCCGGCGGCTCCCGGCCCGGGCTGGCGGTCGTGCTGGTCGGCAGCGATCCGGCCTCGCAGTCCTATGTGCGCAACAAGCGCCGGGCGGCGCAGAAGGTCGGGATCCACGCTTTCGATCACGACCTGCCGGCGGGCACCTCCGAGGCCGAACTGCTGGACCTGATCGACCGCCTGAACGCCGATCCGGCGGTCCACGGAATTCTGGTCCAGTTGCCGCTGCCGGGGATTCCCGACGCCACCCGGCTGATCCACCGCATCGACCCGCGCAAGGACGTGGACGGGTTCCATCCCGAGAATGTCGGCCATCTGGCCCTGCGCCAGTTCGGCCTGCGCCCGTGCACGCCGCGGGGCATCACCACCCTGCTGGCCTGGACCGATCGCCCGGTGCGGGGCCAGAGCGCGACCATCGTGGGCGTCAGCAACCACGTCGGCCGGCCGATGGCGCTGGAACTCCTGATCGCCGGCTGCACCGTCACCAGTTGCCACAAGTTCACCCCGCCCGAGGTCCTGCGCCGGCACGTCGGCGAGGCCGACATCCTGGTGGTGGCGGTCGGCAGACCCGGGCTGATCCCGGGCGAGTGGGTGAAACCGGGCGCGGTGGTGATCGATGTGGGCATCAACCGCCTGGACGACGGCCGCCTGGTCGGCGACGTGCAGTTCGAGGCCGCCGCTGCCCGCGCGAGCTGGATCACCCCGGTCCCGGGCGGGGTGGGGCCGATGACCGTGGCGACGCTGATGCAGAACACCCTGGAAGCCGCGGAAGCTGCCGAAACCCCATAAGCCTAGCCTAGGCGCACCGTGCGGCACGTCCCGGAAAGTCCGGTGCGCCGAGGCGCACCCTATTCGGTTTACAATGTCGCGCTTCTTCCCCTCCGGACCGGCCATGCTCCGCATCCAGGCAGAAGCGCTCACCTACGACGACGTTTCGCTCGTCCCGGCGCACTCCACCGTCCTGCCCAAGGACGTTTCGCTCGCGACCCGCCTCACCCGCAATCTCCATCTGAACCTGCCGATCGTCTCCGCGGCGATGGACACCGTGACCGAAGCGCGCCTGGCCATCGCCATGGCCCAGCTCGGCGGCATAGGCATCATCCACAAGAATCTGACCTTGGACCAGCAGGCGGCGGAAGTCGCCAAGGTCAAGACCTTCGAGGCCGGGGTCATCAAGGAGCCCTTCACCGTCGGTCCGGAAACCACCATCGGCGAAGTGCTGCGCCTCACCCGCGCGCGCAACATCTCCGGCGTGCCGGTGGTCGATGGCGGCCGACTGGTGGGGATCGTCACCGGCCGCGACATGCGTTTCGAGAAGAAGCTCGACGACCCGGTCCGCCACATCATGACCAAGAAGGACAAGCTGGTCACGGTGCGCGAGGGCGCCACCGACGAGGAAGTG
>JBIJAD010000044.1:0-15674 GCA_044345955.1 Lysobacteraceae bacterium | reverse complement strand
CGGCGCGCCCGCCGCGAAGTCGTCGATGGGCTGCTGCAGCAGGTGAACCTGTGGGAAGTGCGCAAGCGCAAGCTCGGCGGGTTCTCGGGCGGCATGCGCCAGCGTTTCGGCATCGCCCAGGCCCTGCTCGGCGATCCGCGGCTGGTGATCGTGGACGAGCCGACCGCCGGTCTCGACCCCGAAGAACGCAACCGCTTCCTCAACCTGCTCGCCTCGATCGGCGAGAAGGTCGCGATCATCCTCTCGACCCACATCGTCCAGGACGTGACCGATCTGTGCCCGAACATGGCGATCATGAACAAGGGCAAGGTGCTGCTGACCGGCCGGCCTTCCGACAGCATCCTCGCGCTGGAGGACCGGGTCTGGCGCAAACAGGTCGACCGCGAATCGCTGCGCGGCTACGAGGACACCCATACCGTGCTCTCGACCCGTCTGGTCGGCGGCCTGCCGGTGATCCACATCTACAGCGAGACTCCGCCGGGCGACGGTTTCGAGTGCGTGGCCCCGAATCTCGAGGACGTCTATTTCCGTCGCCTGCGTCAGCACGCGCGCGCCGCGTGAGGGAGATGTCATGATCGAATTCTTCCGTTTCGAGTTGCGTCAGCAGTTGCGCGCGCCCCTGCTTTGGGTGATGGGCGCCCTGTTCGCGCTGATGGGTTTCGGCGCGGTCGCTACCGATGCGGTCCAGATCGGCGGCGCGATCGGCAACGTGCATCGCAACGCACCGGCGGTGATCGTGCAGATCATGTGCATCTTCACCCTGCTCGGCATGCTGTTCGTGGCGATGTCGATCAACAGCGCGCTGCTGCGCGACTTCGAGCAGGGCACCGCCGATCTGATTTTCGCCAGCCCGATCCGGCGCCGCGATTTCGTCGTCGGGCGGATCGCCGCCGCAGTGGTCGCCTGCTTCGCGGTCTATGCGCTGATCGCGTTGGGCCTGTTCGTCGCCCAGTTCATGCCCTGGATCGAGCCGCAGCGGCTAGGCCCGGTCACGCCGGTGCCCTATCTGTGGGCGATGTTCGCCATCGTGCTGCCGAATCTGCTGTTCAGCGTCGCCCTGCTCGGGCTGCTGGCGATCCTCACCCGCAGCGTGCTGTGGGTGTATGTCGGCGTGCTCGGCTTCCTCATCCTCTACGTCGCGACCGGCGTCTTGCTGCGCGATCTGGACAATGTCTGGGTCGCGACCCTGAGCGAGCCGCTGGGCGTGCGCGCGATCGGCTGGACGGTCCGCTACTGGTCGGCCGAGGAGCGCAACACCGCTCTTCCCGAATTCACCGGCTATCTGCTCGCCAACCGCGCGCTGTGGGTCGGTGTTGCGCTGGCCCTGTTCACCGGTTGTTTGGCGCTGTTCCGCACCGAACGCAGCGGCACCGGCCGCGGACTGCGTCGCGCGCGCGCTGCCAAAGCGGCAGTCGACGCCTCGAACGCCGCCGCCGCGCCAGTCGCGATCGTTCGCGGCGCACCGGTCTTCGGCGCCGGTACCGCATTCAAACAGTTCCTGCGCCAGTTGCGTTTCGACACGATCGGCGTGTTCCGCGGCATCCCGTTCATCGTGATGCTGCTGTTCGCGCTGGTGAATTTCGTGCCCGGCGCGATCTTCGCATCGACCCTCTACGAAACCCCGATCCACCCGGTCACCTCGCAGATGCTGAGCGCGCTGCAGGGCTCCTACAGTTTCGTGCTGATCATCATCGTGCTGTTCTACGCCGGCGAGCTGATCGGCAAGGAGCGCGCGGCGAAGGTCCACGAAGTCACCGACGCGATGCCGGCACCCAACTGGGTGCCGCTGGCGGCCAAGTTCGGCGCGCTGATCGCGGTCGTGCTGTGCTTCCAGGCGTTCGGCGGCCTGACCGCGATCCTGATCCAGCTCGCCAAGGGCCACACCCAACTGGAGCTTTCGGTCTACGCCGGCACGCTGCTGCTCAATTCGATCCTGTTCGTGCTGATGGGCGGGCTGTCGCTCTGTCTGCAGGTATTCACCAACAGCAAATACGCCGGTTACGGCCTGCTGCTGCTGGTGCTGATCGGGCAGACGGTGCTTGCGGCGCTGGATTTCACCCACAACCTCTACAACTACGCCAGCGCCCCGGACGCACCGTATTCGGACATGAACGGATACGGCCATTTCCTGCCGGCGCAGTTGTGGTTCCAGGCTTACTGGGGCCTGTTCCTGCTGGTCCTGCTGCTGTTGTCGGCGGCGCTGTGGGTGCGCGGCACCGGGGGCGGCGCAGGCGAGCGTCTGCGCACCGCGCGCACCCGCCTGCGCGGGCCGCTGGGCGTCGCGCTCGCGGCCGCGGTGCTGGCCTGGGCGGGCGTCGGCGGCTGGCTGTTCTGGAACACGAACATCCGCAACGATTACCTCTCGCCGGACGATCGGCTCGATCTGCAGGCCCGCTACGAACGCGAGTACGGCAAGTACCGCGGCCTGCCGCAACCGCGGATTCTCGCGACCCGGGTCGAGATCGATCTGCGTCCGGAAACGCAGACCATGATCGCCCGCGGCAGCTACACGGTGAGCAATCCGCATGCGAAGCCGATCGCCGATCTGCACATCGGCATGGTCGATGACAAGATGCTGCGCGGCATCGATCCGGGCGAGGCCGAGCTGATCGTCCACGACGAGCCGCTCGGCTACCGCATCTATCGCCTGAAACAGCCGATCCTGCCGGGCGCCGAGCGCACGATCCGGTTCGAGGTGGTGGTCGAACCCAACGGCATCACCAACGGCAGGGCGCAGACCCAGATCCTCGGCAACGGCAGCTTCTTCAACAACATGCTGTTCCCCTCCTTCGGCTACAGCGGCGATTTCGAGATCGTCGACCGCAACGAGCGCCGCAAGCGCGGGCTCGGCGAGCCCACGCGCATGCCGAAACTGGAGGACGAGGCCGCGCGCGCCAACAACTCCATCAGCGACGACGCGGACTGGATCGACTTCTCGACCACGATCTGCACCGCGCCGGACCAGATCGCGCTGTCGCCGGGCTATCTGCAGCGCGAATACGTCCGCGACGGTCGCCGTTGTTTCGACTACGCGATGGACCGTCCGATGCTGAACTTCTATTCGTATCTGTCGGCGCGTTGGCAGGTGACGAAGGGCAAATACAAGGACATCCCGATCGAGATCTACCACGATTCGAGACACCCCTACAACGTCGACCGCATGATCGAGGCTGTGCAGAAGTCGCTGGCCTACTACGAGGCCAATTTCACCCCGTACCAGCATCGTCAGGTGCGGATCATCGAATTTCCGCGCTACAGCGGCGAATTCGCCCAGGCGTTCGCGAACACGATCCCGTACTCGGAGGCGATCGGCTTCATCGCCGACCTGCGCGACGAGGACGCGATCGACTACGTGTTCTACGTCACCGCGCACGAGATCGCGCACCAGTGGTGGGCGCATCGGGTGATCGGCGCGGAGATGCAGGGCGCGACCGTGCTGTCGGAATCGCTGTCGCAGTACTCGGCGCTGATGGTGATGGAGAAGACCTACGGCCGGGCCAAGATGCGCCAGTTCCTCAAGACCGAACTCGACCGCTACCTGTCCGGACGCGGCGGCGAGGTGCTGGAGGAGCAGCCCCTGTATCGGGTGGAGAACCAGCAGTACATCCACTACCAGAAGGGCTCGCTGGTGTTCTACCGGTTGCGCGATGAGATCGGCGAGGCCGCGCTCAATCGCGCGCTGAAGCGGTTCCTGCAGGACAAGGGCTATCAACAGCCGCCGTACACCACCTCGCGCGAACTGCTGGACTACATCCGCGCCGAGGCCGGCCCGCAGCATGAGCGGCTGATCGTCGACCTGTTCGAGAAGATCGGCTTCTACGACAACCGGGTCGAGACCGCGACCGCGAAGAAGCGCGCCGACGGCAAGTACGAAGTGACCCTGGATCTGCACGCCGCGAAGCGTTACGCCGACGGCAAGGGCAAGGAGACCGCGGGGCGGCTGGACGATTGGATCGAGGTGGGCGTGTTCGCGCGCGGGCCTTCGGGCAAGGAAAAGGACGAGAAGGTGCTGTATCTGCAGCGCCACCGGATCACCGCGGAGAATCCGAAGATCACCGTGGTCGTCGCCGCCGAACCCTGGGAAGCGGGCTTCGATCCCTACAACAAGCTGATCGACCGGGTGTCGGCCGACAATCGCAAGCGCATCGATCTGCAGTGATCCACGACGCCCCGCCGGTGGGATCGCCGGCGGGGCGCGGGCAGGCGACGAATCAGTCGTCGTCGTGTTCCCGACGGCCGAAACCGCGCATCTGGCCGCGGATTTCCCCGCCGGGGAACACGCTGGAATGCACGTTGACGTAGGTCACGCCGGCGCGGATCGCGCGCAGCAGCTCGACGAATTCGGCCGCCGCGATGCCCTGTCCGTTCGGGCCGATGACATTGGCGGCGGTGAGCGTGCCGGACACCCTCGCCGGCGACGCGCCGCAGGTCGGCGCAAGGCCGGTCGGATCGGGATTGGTCGCGGTCTGGCACAGGAACACGCTGATCCCGCCGTTCACGCTGCGCTGGCCGAAGTGGATGTGCGCCTGGCGGATGTCGCCCTGCAGGTTCTCGTACGACAGTTCGTAGGCGATGGTGCCGGCCTCCTCGCGGATGCGCGCCTTGAACAGGCCGCGCGCCGCCGAGGACACCGCGGGCACTTCCTCGAAGCTGCGCAGGGGAATGACGATGATCTCGTCGCGTGCGGTCGCAGGCGCGGCGACAGGCGCAGCCGCGCAAAGCGCGCCGACGAACAGGGCGCAGGGCAGTAAGGTTTTCGCGTTCATGGACGACTCCTCGGGCATGGCCGCGGGGCCGGAACTGGCCGCAGGGCCGGGGTGGGCCGGATCTGGAGTGGTCGTACTGGGGCGAACGCTAATCCCCGCGATGTTCCGTCGACGTTAAATCACGGCTTTTGGCGCGGGATTCCGACGGATGGCGTTCAGCGCGGTTTCGCCGGCATCGGGAACGGCGTCACGACTTTCTCGCCGCTGGCGGCGTCGCGGATCGCCGACTGGCCTTTGCGCTCGACTTCCTCGATCCGCAGGATGCACTGCATCGGCAGATGCAGCACCCGGGTATCGGAGAATTCGTCGCGCAGCCGCTCCTCGGTCGGGTCGATCACCAGCCCGTCATGGACGTCGAACACCAGCTCGGCGACCTCGGTGAAGCCCCACAGGCTGCCGCTGTTCACGCGCAGCGCGTACAGCTCGTAGATCTTGCCGTGGTTCAGGAAACTGACTTTGTAGAGCGTCTTTGACATGGGGCAGGGCATCGGAAACGCGTTCGCCCGAAGATGCGGCCGCAGGGCGTGCGGCGCAAGCCCCCACGGCGTCAATAGCCGCGGCTGTGGCGCAGCCGGCGGGCGATCGCCGCCCGCGCGAAGAGGGCATAGATCACGCCGAACAGGAACCCGGCGATGTGGGCGCTCCAGGCCACCGCGCCGAAGGCCGGGCCGATGTAGGCGAACACCACCTGCAGCACCGCCCAGACCCCGATCAGCAGCGAGGCCGGTGCGCGGATGAACTGCAGGAACAGCCCCAGCGGCACCGCCACGCCGAGCTTGGCGCGTGGGAACAGGGCCAGATACGCCCCGATCACCGCCGAGACCGCGCCGCTGGCGCCGATCACCAGCCGCTCCGGGGTGCCGATCATGAACACCGCGGCCAGATTGCCGAGGATGCCGCCGAGCAGGAACAGGGCGAGGAACCGCCACGGCCCCATCGCGCGTTCGGCCGACAGCCCGAAGATCAGCAGGAACACCAGATTGCCCAGCAGATGGGCCCAGTCGGCGTGCAGGAACATCGCCGTGCACAGCCGCAGCCAGCGCTCGTTGGCCCACAGCGACAGCCAGGTGTCGGCCAGGGCTGGGCCCCCGGTCAGTGCGCCCCATTCCTGCAACAGCACGCGTTCGGTCGCCTGCGGACGGGTGCTGACCCACAGGTAGGTCAGCCACAGCGCGGCGAACACCAGCGGCGTCGCCCAGCGCGGGCCGGAGCTGCGGCGTGTCGGAAGCTGAACGAACATGCGGGGAGTATGCCGAAAACACCGACGAATGGCCTGCCGAAGTGCGGCCTGCCGCGATTCGCATCGCTTGTTAGCGTTCGGTTAACCCGCAGGGTATAGTGCGTACGGCGTCGTACGTCGGGAGGGGGCTTCCGGCAGGGGCGGCAGGACCAGGGGAGGTCCGGTCGCGCGGCGCAGCTCACCACCTGTCCACGGAGACGCAAGCACCATGCACACCCACAATCGTTTGATCCAGATGTCCGCGCTCGCGCTCGGCATCGCCGGCGCGCTGGCGGTCGGCCAGGCCGAGGCCTCGGGCTTCCAGTTGAAGGAAAACAGCGTGAAGGCCATGGGCCGCGCGTTCGCGGGCTCGGGCGTCGCCACCGGCGACGCGTCGGTCGTCGTCAACAACCCGGCGACGATGACCCAATTCGAGGGCACGACCGTGCAGGTCGACCTCACCGTGATCGATCTCAATGCCGAGTTCCGCGGCAACAGCCTCTCCGGTGTCGGCACCCCCTTCGCCGGCCCGACCACCGGCGGCAACGGCGGCGACATCGGCAAGGCCACCGCGGTGCCCGCGATGTCCTTCATCCACAAGTTCGACAACGGCCTTGCGATCGGCGCGATGGTCGGTGCGCCGTTCGGTCTCGCCACCGAATACGACAACGGCTGGGTCGGCCGGTATTCCTCGACCAAGTCCGAGGTCAAGACCGTCGATCTGACCCTCTCGGCCGCATATGAAATTGTGCCGGACCGCTTCTCGATCGGCGCCAGCCTGGTCTACGAGCGCGCCGAAGCCACGCTCGAGAACGACATCGACTTCGGCTACTTCATGACCGTCACCGGCATCCCCGGCGCCCGCCCGCAGGCCGCCGACGGCTCGGTCAGTGTCCAGGGCGACGACACCGGCATCGGCTGGATCGTCGGCCTGAACTTCCGTCCGACCGACACCCTGTCCTTCGGCCTGACCCATCGCTCCGAGATCGACCACGAGCTGGAGGGCACCGCCAACTTCACCATCCCCAGCAGCTTCGCCGGCGTGCAGCCCGGTTTCGCCGCGCTCGCCGCCAACCCGCTGGCCCCGCTCACCCCGGCCCAGCGCGCGCAGCTCACGGTGCTCGGCAACGGTTTCCGCGACACCGCGGTCGTCGCGCCGCTGACCACGCCGAGCGTGACCTCGTTCAGCGTCGCCTGGCAGGTCAACGACAACCTGTCGCTGATGGGCGAATTCGCCGAGACCGATTGGCATTCGGTGGAAGCGGTGGACATCGACTTCGCCAACCCGTTCCAGCCGAACGCGGTCGAGGAGTTCGATTGGACCGATACCCGCTTCTGGTCGATCGGCGCCGAGTACAAGCTGTCGGAGGCCTTCACGCTGCGCGGCGGTTACGCCTACGACGAGACCCCGTCGACCTTCCGTACCCGGACCACCCGTCTGCCCGACGAAGACCGTCGCTGGTATTCCTTCGGCGTGACCTGGAACGCCAGCGAGCATCTGGAAGTCAGCGCCGCCTACACCCGGATCGAGCCGGACACGCCGAAGATCGGCATCATCGACAACTCCAGCGGTCACCGCCTGTTCGGCGAGTACAGCAGCAACGTCAACCTGTTCGGCGTTTCGGCGCAGTACCGGTTCTGATCCGGCGCTGCTTCGCGATGCGAAAAACCCCGCTTCGGCGGGGTTTTTCGTCGGCGATGCGGTCTCGTCATCGGCCAGTGGCAGAGTCAGGTGTCAGTCCGGCGCCATGTCTCTCAGATAGAAGGTATTGCAGCCGCCATGCCCGGTTGCCCCCATCGGTGCGTCGATGCGGCGGAAGCCGCTCCGTTCGTACAGCCGCATCGCCGCGTCCATGCCGGTGAGGGTTTCGAGGTAGCAGCGACGGAAGCCGAAGCGCTGTGCGGCGTCGAGGCAGCGATCCATCAGCGCGGCGCCGGCGCCGAGGCGGCGCAGCGCGGGCAGGAAATACATCTTGCGCAGTTCGCAGGTGTCGGCCTCGCCGCCGACGAGCGGGGCCACGCCGCCACCGCCTTCCACCGCCCACGCGCCATCGTGTTCGCGTTCGACCACGAAATAGGCCGAGCGCGGCGCGCTGTACGCGCGATGCATCCAGTCGACTTCCGGGTCGTTGATCGCGAAGCCGCAGCCGGTGGCGCCGAATTCGGGCATCACCGTGCGGATGATCGAGGCGATCGCGCCCTCGTCGCGCGATTCGATCGGGCGGATGCGGAAGGCCGTGCACATGTCAGTGCGCCGATGGATGCAGGCCGCCCGCTTCCAGCCGGCGCGCGAATTCGTCGGGCTTCAGGCCGGGCGCGAACAGGAAGCCCTGGGCGATCGGCACGCCGAGGCGGAGCAGGAACTGGCGCTGCGCTTCGGATTCCACGCCCTCGGCGACCAGGCCGAGACCGAGGCTGCGGGCGATGCCGACCACCGCCTGGCAGACCGCGACGTCGGAGTGGTTGCCGGGCACGCCCTCGACGAACAACTGGCTGAGTTTCAGGCCGTGGATCGGCAGCCGGCGCAGGTAGTTCAGCGCGCTGTAGCCTTCGCCGAAATCGTCGATGGTCAGGACCACGCCCATCTCGCGCAGGTCGGCGAAGGTGCGCAGGGTGTCGGGCGCGTCCTCGATCAGCACGCGCTCGGTGAACTCCAGTTCGAGCGCGACGCCGGGCAGGCGGAATTCGTCGAGCAGCGCGCGTACGAGCTGGGCGAGATCCTCGCCGACGAACTGGCGGTAGGAGACGTTGACCGCGATGCGCACGATGCCGAGCCCGGCGTCGCGCCAGGCCGCGACCTGGCGGCAGGCCTCGCGCAGGACCCAGTGGCCGATGCGGACGATGTCGCCGGTGGTCTCGGCGTGGCTGATGAAACGGTCGGGGCGCAATTCGCCGAGCAGATGGTTCTGCCAGCGGATCAGCGCCTCGGCGGCGACGATCCGCCCGGTCAGCAGGTCGACCTGCGGCTGGTAGACGAGGTGGAATTCGCCGTTGTCGGCGGCGCGGCGCAGATGGGTCTCCATCCACAGTCGGTCGGCCTGGGTCTGCGCCAGCGCCGGTGTGAACGCCTGCCAGGCGTTGCGCGAGCGGCGCTTGCTGTCGTACATCGCGGCGTCGGCGTTCTGGATCAGCGTCTGCGGGCGCTCGCCGTCGGCCGGGGCGCGGGCGATGCCGATGCTGGCGGTGATGGTGAATTCCTCGTTGTCGAAACGGAAACTGTCGTTCAGCGCGTGCAGGATCGCGGCGGCGATGCGTTCCGGCCGCTGCGGGTCGTCGGCCAGATTGCACACCACCAGGAATTCGTCGCCGCCGAAGCGCGCGACCAGGCCTTCGCTGCCGACCGCGGCGGAGATGCGCTGCGCGGCCGAGGCCAGCAATTCGTCGCCGGCGGCGTGGCCGAGCACGTCGTTGATGACCTTGAAACGGTCGAGATCGACGTAGAGCACTGCGACCGCGGTGTGTTCCGGGTCCTGCATGCGCAGATCGAGTTCGCCGAGCACCGCATCGCGGTTGAGCAGGCCGGTGAGCGGGTCGGTGCGTGCCTGCACGCGCAGGGTTTCCTCGGCGTGCTTGCGCTCGGTGATGTCCTGCAGGGTGCCGACGATCCGCGAAGTGCCCGGGTCGCCGGTGTCGGCTTCGCCGATCATGCGCACCCAGCAGCCGAGATGATCGCTGCGCAGATACTGCAGCTCCAGATCGAAGCTGCCGCCGGTCGCGATCAGACGATCGACCGCTGCGCGCAGGCGCCCGCGATCGGACGGGGCGACGCCGGCGATCATTTCGTCGATGGTCTGCGGCACCGGGCTGCGGCCGAGGATGCGCTGGGCCTCGTGGGTGAGGTACAGGCGCAGGCGGCCGCGGTCCCACTCCCAGCCGCCGATCCGCGCCAGACCCTGGGCGCGGTCGAACAGCACGTTGTCGCGTTTGAGCGTGGTCACGTCGCTGAACATCGCGAACACGTACTGCGGCGCGGTGCCTTCGGCTTCGAACACCGGCACGCTGGTCACGGATATCCAGGACATCCGTTGGTTCGGCACGTGATAGAGACCGACCACCGTGTTGCTGATGACCTGCGCGGTCTCCAGCGCCTGGGTGGTGGGCCACTCGCGGAAACCGAGCGGGCGGCCGCGGGCGTCGACGATCTTCCAGTCCTCGGGGCGCAACAGGCTGAGCACGCTCTGCCCGGGCGCGGCGCCGATGGTGCGGTGCGCGGCGGGATTGGCCGAGATCACGCGCATGTCGCGGTCGAACAGGATCACGCCGACGTCGATCGATTCGAGCAGCAGCCGGTAGCGGCTTTCCGCCTGCCAGCGCGGGCCCAGATCGCGCGCGACCGCGACCATGCACTTGCTGCCGCGGTAGTCGAAGCCGGCGGTGTGCACTTCGACCGGGAAGCGGCTGCCGTCGGCGCGCATGTTGGTGACTTCGACCACGTAGGTCTCGCCGCGGCTCAGCGCTTCCCAGACCGGGACCATGTGATCCTTGGGCAGGTCCGGATTGAGCACTTCGATCGGTTGACCGACGATGGCCTCGCGCGGGCGGCGATAGGCGGCCATGCCGGCCTTGTTGAGATCGAGCACGGTGCCATCCCAGGCGATGATGCTGACCGGGTCGGGCACGGCGTCGAACAGCGCGCTGTAGCGCATGCGTTCGGATTCGATTTCGGCCAGCGCGCCGTTCAACGCGGCATGGGCGCGGTCGAGCAGGGCGCGGGTGTCGGCGGGGAGTTCGGGATCGCTGCGGGCGCGGTCGAGGGCTTCGAGCGTCTGCGCCGGCTCGGTCGCCGACGGCGCGGGCTGCTGCCACTGGTCGGGCCGCGGGTCGCTCATGCCGCCGCGCTCCGCGCCCGGGTGACTCGGCTGCCGCTGTCGCGTCCGAGCAACCGCGACAGCCAGCGTCCGGTGTCGCTGAGCGCGTCGAGGTTGATGCCGGTCTCCACGCCCATGCCGTGCAGCATGTAGATCACGTCCTCGGTGGCGACGTTGCCGCTGGCGCCCTGCGCATACGGACAGCCGCCGGTGCCGGAGACCGCGGCGTCGACCACGCGCACGCCGGCGTCGAGGCAGGCGAGGATGTTCGCCAGCGCCTGCCCGTAGGTGTCGTGGAAATGCACCGCCAGCGCCGTCATCGGCACTTCGGCGGCGACCGCGCGCAGCATCGCCGCGGCCTTGCCCGGCGTGCCGACGCCGATGGTGTCGCCCAGCGAAATCTCGTAGCAGCCGGCGTCGTGCAGGGCCTTCGCCACGCGCACCACCTCGGCCACCGGCACCTCGCCCTGATACGGGCAGCCGAGGACGGTGGACACGTAGCCGCGCACGGCGACGCCGTCGGCCTGCGCGCGCGCGATCACCGGCGCGAAGCGCTGCAGCGATTCGGCGATCGAGGCGTTGATGTTTTTCCGGTTGAAGGCTTCGGAGGCGGCGGTGAAGACCGCGATCTCGTCCACGCCGACCGCACGGGCGCGGTCGTAGCCCTGTTCGTTGGGCACCAGCACCGGATAACGCACGCCGGGTGTCTTCGCGATGCCGGCGTAGACCTCGGCGGCGTCGGCCAGTTGCGGCACCCATTTCGGACTGACGAAGCTGGTGGCCTCGATGCTGCGCAGGCCGGTGGCGGACAGCCGATCGATCAACGCGATCTTGTCCGCGGTCGGGATCAGCGTTTTTTCGTTCTGCAGGCCGTCGCGCGGGCCGACTTCGACGATGCGCACGAATTCGGTCATGGCGCGGAATTCCGGGGTACGCGACGCATGCTCCCATGCGGAGCCACGAATATGCGATCGCCGTGTGTATGCAGGAAGTTCTCCAGGTCGCCGGGGTTGCCCGAAAAATATCGCTCGGAATAGGAACCCGCCGAAAATTCGTTGTCTTCTTCTTCGCCGGTTCGATAGAACAGCCCTCGCTCGTGCCGGCGGACCCCCCGCGAATGCACCGCGGCTGCGGCATCGAAGTCCGCGAGCCAAAGCACCAGCGTCTCGCCCTCGATTTCGTAACGCAGGAGGAGCACGCGATGCTTCGGCCATTCTTCGATGAATCCGTAGTTTTCATCGAAATTCCGCATGTGCCGCCTCGCTTCGAATGTCATGTAACGGTAGCCGTCGAGTTCGAAGGTCTTGAAGGAGGACAGGTCGAAACCCGCGCCGGGGTCGTATTCGCGCACCTTGCTCAGATCGACGCGGCAGTCCTCCAGGACGCGCCATTCACTGGGCAAGCCATCGGCGGTGGTGTCGTCCGCCGCCTTCGTCGCAACGCCGGGGACGATCGAACCCCAGGTGCCGACCAGCGCGGGGTCGCAACCCAGCGGCGATGTGGTCGGCGGAAACTCGAAGCTGACGCAGCCGCCGAGCGCCAGCAGCGCCGGCAGCAGCCAGGCCAGGCGGGGGCGCAGGCCGATTTCGACGATGCGGGCGGATCCGGTCATGGCGCGGCCTCCGCGGCAGGCACCCTGCGCAGTTGCAGCGCGCCCTTGCCGTCGGTGCTGCCGGCGAAGATGCGTTCGCCACGCGCACTGAGCAGCTTGCCGATCGCCCGTCGACCGCCTTCGACATGGACGAAGCTGTCGTCGACCTTGCGCAGCCGGGCACCGCCTTCCAGCGGGAAGCGGCGGACCTCGTCGAGATCGGCCAGCCAGACCCGGGCTTCGTCGCTGTCGATCCGGTACCGCGCCAGCAGCACGCTGCCCGCGGTGGCGCGGCGCCGGATGTCGCCCTCCGCGCTCATCAGGCGGTCGGCGACTTCGGGGGTGAACACCAGATAGCGCTGGTCGCCGAGGACGAAGCCTTCGAGCCGGGTGATGTAGGTGCCGCCGTTTTCTTCCGGCCACTGCATCGTGCAGTCGGCGGCGACGCGGACGGGCCGATCCGACGGCCCCATCGCGACCGCCCGCCATTGTCCGACGAGCGCAGCGTCGCAGCGCAGTTCGGACACGGGCGCGCGTTCGAACGAGACGCAGCCGCCGAGCGCGAGCACCGCGGTCAACAGCAGGGCGACGAGATGCAGCGGGGGGCGAGGGTTCATGAGACGAGCACCACCAGCGCCGCATCGGCCTCGACGAAATCGCCGGCGGCGACGCGGATCTCGGCGACGTCGCCGTCGCGCGGCGCGCGCAGGGTCAACTCCATCTTCATCGCTTCCATCACCAGCAGTTCCTGGCCTTCCACGACACGGTCCCCCACCTGCGTCTTGATCAGGACGATGCGCCCGGGCATCGGCGCGAGGGCACGATCGCCGGCGCGACCGCCCCCCTCGTCGGCGGGCTGGTAGGCCGGCACCCGCGCGAACCGCCAGCGGCGTTCGCCATCGTGCAACTCCAGACGCGAGGATGCGCCGGAACCGCCGTCGGCGTCCAGACGCAGCCGATGGCCCTCGCCGTCGAAGCGCGCCGAGAGCGCGCCATCGTGCAGGCGTGCGCCGGCCACGGTCGCGACGCCGTCGGCGTCCTCGATCCGGTAATCGCCGCCGCTGCCGTGGGCGATCAGGGTGTGGCGGGACTGGCCGTCGTCCAGCACCAGCCGACGTTGGCCGGCGTGGCCCAGCCGCCAACCGTCGGCGCGGGCCCAGGGCGAGGTCGGATCGCTGCTGTGGGCGGCCGCGGCGAGGGTCGACGCTTCTTCCTGCAGCAGCGCCGCGGTGGCCGCGGCGAGTCGCGCCCGCCGCGCCTGCGTCTCCGGTGCGGGTTTGGGCATGAACGCATCGAGCTCGCGGTCGAGCGTGCCGGTGTCGATGGTCGCCTCGACCACCGACGGATGCCGGATCAGGCGTTCGAGGAAGGCGACGTTCGACTTCGGGCCCTCGATCGCGCACTGCGCCAGCGCCTCGCGCAGGCGGGCGAGGGCGCGCGGGCGGTCCTCGTCCCAGACGATCAGCTTGGCGATCATCGGGTCGTAGAAGATGGTGACCGTGTCGCCTTCGATCACGCCGCCGTCGATGCGCACATGCGCATCGGGCTGCGGCAGGCGCAGTCGGGCGAGTTTGCCGGAGCCGGGCAGGAAGCCGGCCTCGGGGTCTTCCGCGTACAGCCGCACTTCGATGGCGTGACCGCGCTGGGCGATCTCGTGTTGCGCCTTCGGCAGGCGCTCGCCGGCGGCGATGCGCAGTTGCCATTCGACGAGGTCCAACCCGGTCACGTATTCGGTGACCGGATGCTCCACCTGCAGGCGGGTGTTGATCTCCATGAAATAGAAGCCGCCGTCCGGACCGACGATGAACTCCACCGTGCCCGCGTTCTGGTAATCGATCGCGCGCCCGGCCAGCACCGCCGCCGCGCCCATCGCCTCGCGCAGTTCCGGGGTGAGGAAGGGCGACGGGGATTCCTCCAGCACCTTCTGGTAGCGGCGCTGCGCCGAGCATTCGCGCTCGTTGAGGTGGATGACCTCGCCGAAGCCGTCGCCGAAGATCTGGATCTCGATGTGCCGCGGCTGCTCGACGTAGCGCTCCAGCAGCACGCGGTCGCGGCCGAAGGCGTTGCGCGCCTCGCGCTGGCAGCTTTCGAGATTGGGCAGGAACTCCGCGCTGTTGCGCACGATGCGCATGCCCTTGCCGCCGCCGCCGTGCGCGGCCTTGATCATCAGCGGATAGCCGATCGCATCGGCCTCGCGCTGCAGGAGGTCCGGGGACTGGTCCTCGCCGGTGTAGCCGGGCACCACCGGCACGCCGGCGGCGTGCATGAGCTGCTTGGCGCCGGCCTTGCTGCCCATCTTCCGCATCGACGCCGCCTTCGGGCCGATGAACACGATGCCGGCGGTCTCCACCGCTTCGGCGAAGTCGGCGTTCTCGCTGAGGAAACCGTAGCCCGGATGGATCGCCTGCGCGCCGGATGTCAGTGCGACCTCGAGAATGCGCTCGCCGCGCAGATAGCTGTCTTGCGGCCGCGCGCCGCCGATGCGATGCGCTTCGTCGGCCAGGCGCACGTGCTGCGCGTCGGCATCGGCGTCGGAATACACCGCCACCGTGCGGATGCCGAGCCTGCGGCAGGTGCGGATGACGCGACAGGCGATTTCGCCGCGATTGGCGATGAGGATCTTGGAGAACATCAGGCTTCGCCGTCCCAGTAGTCGAGGCTCTCGCCGTGGCGCGCGAGATGCCTGAAATCGTCCGATCCCATACCGGTGATCGCATTCAGTTTGTTGGAGTCCGGATATTCGCAGACCTCCGGAAACTCCATCGTGCTCACCGCGAGGAACCTGAGCGGCACGGTGCCGGTGTTGATCAGTTGATGCGCGGTTTCCGGGCCGCCGGGCGGGCAGGCGATCACGTCGCCCGCGCGCACCGGATGGGACGTGTCGCCGAGATGCAGTACACCGCTGCCTTCGATCAGGAAGAACATCTCCTCGTTGGCACGATGGGAGTGCTTCGGAAATGCAGCCTTGCCCGGGTCTACGACGGTGAGGTTGTAGCCGAGCTTGCGCGCGCCGATCCGCGGCGCGATCGGGCCGATGCGGCCGCCGTAGCGCGCCGTGGGCATCTCGCTGCCACGCTGGCGGGAGCGCTCGGCGAGGTCGATCAGTTCGACGTCATCGAGATTCAGGATGGGGGAGTGCATGCTCATTCCGGTGCGTGGCAGACGGCTTCGACGTTGTGACCGTCGGGGTCGATCACGAAGGCGCCGTAGTAGTTCGCGTGATAGTGCGGACGCAGCCCCGGCGCGCCGTTGTCGAGGCCGCCGGCGGCCAGCGCCGCGGCGTGGAAGGC
>JBIJAD010000397.1:0-3550 GCA_044345955.1 Lysobacteraceae bacterium | reverse complement strand
GTGCCCGGCATCATGGCCACGCGCAGCATCCAGGACCCGCGCGACCGTCTCGCCACGATCCTGGTCGCGCCGCTGATGACCTGCTCGGCGCGCCTGCCGGTGTACGCGCTGCTGATCGGTGCCTTCGTGCCGCAGCGCGAGGTCTGGGGCGTGTTCAACCAGCAGGGGCTGGTGCTGTTCGCGCTGTACGCCGCCGGCGTGATCAGCGCGCTGCTGGTATCCACGGTGATGAAGCGCTGGCGCCGCGACAAGAGCGAACACACGCTGCTGCTGGAACTGCCGTCCTACCGCCTGCCGCACCCGCGCGATCTGCTGATCGGGCTGTGGGAGCGCGCCGCGATCTTCCTGAAGCGGGTCGGCGGGATCATTCTCGCCCTCACCATCCTGCTGTGGTTCCTGCTGTCGTTCCCGGCGCCGCCCGAAGGCGCGACCGGCGAGGCGATCCACTACAGCTTCGCCGGCCGCCTCGGCCACGCGATGACGGCGGTGTTCGCGCCGCTGGGTTTCGACTGGCGGATCTGCATCGCGCTGATCCCGGGGTTGGCCGCACGCGAAGTCGCGGTGTCCTCGCTGGCGACGGTGTACGCCCTGTCCGCGGCCGACGATGCCGGCGCGGCGCAGGCGCTGTCGCCGCTGATCGCACACGACTGGTCGCTGGCGACGGCGCTGTCGCTGCTGGTCTGGTACATCTACGCGCCGATGTGCATTTCCACGCTGGCCACGATCAAGCGCGAGACCCATTCCTGGAAGCAGACCGGCTTCGCCACGGCGTACCTGTTCGCGTTGGCCTATCTCTCTGCGCTCGTCACGTATCAGCTCGCGCTCGCGCTGGGGGCGGGCTGAGCATGGCCGAACAGATCGTGCTCGATGAGATCGTATTCGCGCTGCAGTATCCGATCGTCGCGATCGCGGTCGCGGTCAGCGCCCGGGTCGTGCTGCGCAAACAGGCGCCGAGTCTCGAACGCCGGCTGCGCATCGCGCTGGCGCTGCCGCTGGTGCGCGAAGGGCGGCCGGCGTGGATGCGCGCCATCGGGCGCTGCATCGCCCCGCGCGCGCAGGCCGCACAGGTCGGCTGCGGCGGGTGCAACGGCTGCGAGACGTCGGACGCTTCCCGCTAGCGCGGTTCGCCGGTCATCCCCGTTCCGCAAGCCCGCCGCGCGCCGCTGCGGACCGGCCGATCCCGAACGGTCGAAGCAACGCACGCCGCGCCGCCGAGACACCGTGGATCGTGGTCAGCAGCAGATACAGCCATGCCTTCTGCCAGCGCCGGTGGATCACGAACACGTGCATGTGGAGGTTCGGCCGCTTGCGCACGAAACCGCCGCTGTGGATCACCACGAAGGAGTGCGGGTTACCGGTGATCCGCCGCGACAATGCGTGCGCCTCGCCCATGAAGAAATCCATGATCGTGTAGTCGATCAGGATGCCGTCGATCGCCGGATGCGCCGGTTCTTCCGGCTCATGACAGAGCACGAAACAATGCGGACAGAACGGCATCGCATAGCTCACCAGACGGCAATCGCGTTCGGCGTAGCCGGGCGGCACGCTGATGCGGCGGTCGCGAACCAGGGGATTTCTCATCTGCCGCGATCACGCCATCGCCGCCGCGCGCTGTCAAGTCGCGGCGGCGATGGCGATCAATGTTTCCGCGCCTTCGCGCCCTTGGCCTCGAACACCTCCACCGCCAGACTGAAGCTGCGCTGGTCGCCGGGGTGCATCGCACCGACGCCGACGACCTTGCGCGCGACTTCCTTGCCGTGCTCGTCGCGGATCACCACCACGACCGAATACTCCCACGGGTCGCCTTCGGGCGGGTGGCGGATGGTGCCTTCGACCTGCAGCGGCACCTCTTGCGGCTTGGCCGGCCGGGTTTCGGAGTCGTAGCGCAGATAGTGTTTGCACGCGGGGCAGATGACCGCGCTCTCGAGGATGGTCGCCTTGCAGTGCGGACACTCGCGGGTGGCGCCCGCGGTGCCGGGCCTGGTACTCATCGGTGTGTGCTCATGAGCATGCGCTCACGATTCGGAAGCCGGCTCCTTGTGCGCAGGTTCCTTGACGCCCGACTTCTGTGCGCTGCCGCTGTCCCAGCCGCAGTCGATGTGGCCGCGGATCTTGGAGCCGGCGGCGACGGTCAGGGTACCGGCCTTGATGTCGCCGATCAGCACCGAGGTGTCGAGCAGTTCGACCCGCGCCGCGGATTCGATGTTGCCTTCCAGCTCGCCGGCGACCGTGACCTTCTTGGCGCGCACGCCGCCGTTGAGCTTGGCGCCGCGCTCGACCGACAGATCGCCCTGGACGTTGACGTCGCCCTTGAAGCGGCCGGCGATGCGGACGTGGCCGGAGCCTTCGATCTTGCCCTCGATGGTGAGGTCGGCGGCGATCAGCGACTCCTTCGCGGTCGAGGCCGGTTCGGGCGCGGCGTTCGCGCGCGGGAACGTGGCCGGGGAGAAATCGGTGTTCGCCGGCGGCGTCGCGGTCTCGCGCGGGGCGAAGCTGGGGGTATCGCTTGCTTCTTTCTTGCCGGAAGAGGACTGATTGAAGATGGCCATGTCGGGTGGACTCCGGAAACGCCGGCGGCATGCGGCAGGACTTCGCACCTTATCCCCGAAGCCGTGACAGGGATGTGATTGCGGCAGCAGAATCGCCGGTGTTTCTTCGGCGTTCATGAACTCCGCAAGGCGTGTCGTTGACGCCACAGATCGCGGGCCCAGATGAACAGCGCAGCGCCCGCGACCAGCCACAGCGCACCGCGATCGTCGAGCCAGCCGGCCTGCGTGCCGACGGTGTAGATCACCACGTAAAGCAGCGAGGTGCGCCAGAAGCCGAAATGACGGCCGAGCGGCGGACCGCTGCGTTCGCCATGCCGCCGCCAGGCCGACGACATGCCCAGCACCAGCAGCAGACCGACCGCGACGCCCGCGGCATCGCTGTCGGGCGGCGCCAGTTCCAGCAACAGCATCGCCGCGGTCAGGACCGCCGGCAGCGCGAGTCGGCGGAGCCATGGCCGTGGGTCGTCCCAGCGTTCGGGCGCGGCCTGCCAGCGACCGAAGGCGGAGAAGATCACATGCCCCAGCCACAGCGCGGCGAGTGCGCCGATGGCGATGCCCGCGACCGTGGGCACGCCGGCGAGGCCGGGATGACGGACCGGCGCGCCCAGCACGCCGGCGGCCAGCCACAGCCCGGCCGCGATCAGGCTGTAGGCGAGCAGACGCGCGGTGACCACCGCCAGCCGCGGCCGCGACAGCCGCTCGCGGTCGCCGGCGCGGTCCCAGAAGGCGACCTGTTCGTCGCGGATCGGCGGCGGCAGGTCGTCGAGGTCGCCGAAATCGAGCCGGTGCAGGAGCCGGCGGACCGCGCTCGGGAACCCCGGCAGCAGCCCGGCCCACAGCGCCTGCGGCCAGCGCAGCGGCCGGGTCAACTGGCTCAGGATGCGCTCGACCTCGCGCACGTTGGCGGCCAGGCTGCCGCCGTCCAGCGCGGTGCGCTCGGCCAGCAGGTTCGCCTGCCGGCTCTGCACTTCCCAGGCCAGGTGCAGGCGATGGCGCAGGCG
>JBIJAD010000247.1:0-6067 GCA_044345955.1 Lysobacteraceae bacterium | reverse complement strand
TTCGCACCGCCCGCGCCGAACGACGACACCCCCGCGATCCGCGGCAGCTCGCGCTCCACGCCCGCCACCGTCCGCCGCGGACGCCGCCACTCCGACAACGCACGCTGGACCACGAACGGCGTCTGCGCGAAGTCGATGTTCGGATTCGGCGTCTCCGCATGCAGACTCGGCACCAACTGCCCGTGCTTCATCTGCAGCAGCACCTTGGTCAGACCCGCGATCCCCGCCGCCGCCTCGCAGTGGCCGATGTTCGACTTCGCCGAACCGATCGCGCAGAACTGCAGCGCAGAGGTCGTCTGTGCGAACGCCTGGCTCAGACCGGTGATCTCGATCGGATCGCCCAGACTCGTCCCGGTCCCGTGCGCCTCGATGCAGCTCACCGCATCCGCAGCCAGGCCGGCTTTCGCCAGCGCCGAGGCCACCAGCTCGCGCTGCGCCACCGGGTTGGGCACCGTGTAGCCGTTGGTCTTGCCGCCATGATTGATGCTGGTCGCGCGGATCACGCCGTGGATGTGATCCCCGTCGGCCTCTGCCGCCGCCAGCGGCTTGAGCAGCACCACGCCCACGCCCTCGCCCGGCACGAACCCGTCGCCGCCGGCACCGAAGGCGTGACAACGGCCGCCTGCCGACAGCATCCGATGGCTGCACATCATCAGGTAGTTCGACGGGTGCAGATACAGATTCACCCCGCCGGCGAACGCCAGCGCGCATTCGTCGCGCAGCAGATGCTCGCAGGCTTCGTGCACCGCGGTCAGCGAGGCCGAACACATCGTGTCGATCGGCATGCTCGGACCGCTCAGGTTCAGCACGTACGACACCCGGTTCGCCAATGAACCGAACGAGGTCGACGGCGCGATCGCCTCGCCGCGCCGCCACAGTTCCGGTCCGTACAGATCGAAACCGGTCTTGGTGATCCCGGCGAACACCCCGACCCGACGGCCATGCCGGCTCGCGAACCGTTCCCGGGTGTAGCCGGCGTCTTCCATCGCTTCCCAACAGGCCTGCAGGAACAGACGCTCCTGCGGATCCAGATTCATGGCCTCGCGCGGCGAGATGTTGAAGAACAGCGCATCGAACTCGGCGAAGCCGTCGATGAACCCGCCCCACTTGCTGTAGCTGCGGCCGGTCGCGATCGCACGCTCCATGTCGGGCTCGTAAAAGCCCTCCAGCGGCCAGCGGTCGGACGGAATCTCGCCCACGCAGTCGCGTCCGTCGCGCAGGTTGGCCCAGAACGCTTCCAGATCGCGCGCCTGCGGATAGCGGCCGGCGAGACCGATCACCGCGATCGCGCGCTCCTCCGGCGTCGACGGGGTCGACGACATCGGCATCGCAGACGTCGGCATCGGCGACACGGACGGCGCACGCGCCACCGCGGACACCGGCATGTCCGCACGCCGATGTTCGGCGACCGGGGCCGGTGCCGGTGCCGCGGCCGGCTGCGGATCGCACCAGCGTCGGCAGGCCTCCGGCTGCGTCCGCGCCAGGAACTCCGCCAGCTCCGCCAGCGTCGGATACTCGTAGAACAAGGTCTTCGACAGCTCACCGAACACGTCCGCCAGCTTGGTGTTGAGCTGCATGATCACCAGCGAATCGATCCCGTACCGCTCCAGCGGCTCGCCGACCTCGATCGCATCCGCGCCCAGCTTGGTCACCGCCGCGAACAGCGTGCGCAACCGCGTCTGCACGCCCGCGATCAGGTCCGGCGTCTCGATCGCCGCGACCGCGGCGCGCTGCGTCGACTGCGGTTCCTGCGGCGATTCCAATTGCGCTTCCGGCTGCCGCAGCGGTGCCAGCATGCCGTACAGCACCTGCACCGTCGGCTCGCCGCTCGCGTACGCCGCATACAGCGCCGCGATCCCCTCCGCGTTCGCCATCGCCCCGGCGCCCTGCGCGCGCAGCGCCGCACGCCGGGTCTCATCCACCCGCATGCCGCCCTCCGCCCACAACGGCCAGCCCACCGACAGCGTCCGTCCGCTGCGTTCCCCGCGCGCCACCGCCTGCGCACGCTCCCGCGCGAACGCGTCCAGGAACGCGTTCGCCAGCGCATAGTCGCACTGGCCGACGTTGCCGTAGGCGCCCGTCGCCGACGAGAACAGCACGAAACAATCCAGCGCCACACCCCGGGTCGCACGATCCAGCGCGATCGCGCCGCGCACCTTCGGCGCCAGTACCGCGCGGAAATCCGCTTCGGTCTTCTTCAACACGAATCCGTCGCGCAGGACTCCCGCCGAGTGCAGTATGCCGTCCAGACGGCCGTGACGCGCCAGCACGTCTTCGACCACCGCCGCCACAGCCGCCTCGTCGGCCACATCCGCCGACCGGTACTCCGCGACCACGCCCGTCGACCGCAGCCGTTCCAGCGTCGCGTCGATCGCCGCGTTCGGCGCCGTGCGACCGACCAGCACCACCGTCGCCTCGCCCGTACTGCGGCCGATCTCCTCCGCGAACACCAACCCCAGACCGCCGGCGCCGCCGGTGATCAGATACACCCCGCCGCGCGTCCACGGACGCCGACCCGCGGACGGTGCGGACGACATCGGCAGCGGCCGATGCGCGAGCACGCGACAGACATCGCCTTCCCAGCGCAGCAGCGCCGCATCCTCGCCCGCGCTGCGCAGCAGACGCTGCGCCAACCGCGCCGCATCCGCGACCTCGTCCACCCCGACCACCTGGCCGCGCAGCAGCGGCTGCTCCAGACGCGCGGTCTGCAGCACGCCGGACAACGCGAACAGCGCGGTGTCCGGCACGACCACGACCTGCACGCACAGCGGCGATTGCGGACGACCCTGCAGCCACGTCTGCAGCCGCTGCACCAGCGCCCAGCCGCTGCCTTCGATGCGCTCCTCCGGCGCGTCGTCGTCGGCGTGCTCAAGACGTGCCACCCGCGCCGACGGCAATGCGGCCGCAAGACGCTCGACGGCATCCTCCGGCCCGCCGGCCAGCAGCACCCAGTGCTCGCCGGCGTTCGTCGGCGTCTGCGCCGCGACGAACGGCTGCCACTGCGGCGACAGCAACCAGGTCTGCGCCGCAGCGTCGACCGTCGCGGCTGTCGCCGCGATCGACGCAGCGAGGGGCGACGACATCGGCACCGCCTCGGCGACCGGGGCGTGGTTCGGTTCGGGCAGCCAGTAGCGCTCCATCACGAAGGCATAGGTCGGCAAGGCGATGCGTGCCGGGATCGACGCGCGCATCCGCGACCAATCCACGATCAGTCCCTTGACCCACAGATCGAGCAGCTTCTCGTACTTGCCCTTGGCGATCCACGCTTCGATCGCGCGCTGCAGATCGTCGTCCGCGACGAACGCCGCGAGCGCCTCGCGATTGCGCTTGATCTCGCCGCGATGAGCGCCATCGATGTGACGGGCGTTGTCCGCCAGGGCATCGAGTTTCGCCAACAGGTCCGGCGCATCGACGAAGGTGCAGGCGAAACGGTGCTCCATCGCCTCCCGGCCGACCTGCAGCGTATAGGTCATCGCATCGAAATCGATGCTCGTCCGCTCGCGCATCCACGCCGCCAGACGCTGCGCCTGCGCGCGCAATTGCTCGGGCGTGCGTGCCGACAGCACGCACAACGCCGAAGCGCCGCTCGGGCGCGCGCTCGAAGTCGCGGTCCGCGCCGGATACTCCTCGATCACCAGATGCGCATTCGTGCCGCTGTAACCGAACGAGCTCACCGCGGCGCGACGCAGGACGCCGCCCGCAGGCCGCCACTCGCGCAGCGTCGTGTTCACGTGGAACGCCGATGCGTCGAAATCGAAGTGCTCGTTCGGCGATCCGAAATGCAGCGTCGGCACCAACCTGCCGTGACGCATGCACAGCAGCACCTTGTGCACCCCGGCCACGCCGGCCGCCGCCGACGCATGGCCGATGTTGCTCTTCACCGAACCCAGCCCGCACGCGTTCCGCGGCACTCCCGCCGCTCCGTACACCGACTGCAGCGCCTCCAGCTCGATCGGATCGCCGAGCTTGGTCCCGGTGCCGTGCATCTCCACATAGCCGATCGTCTTCGGATCGATCCCGTAGCGCGCATACACCTCGCGCTGCAGCTCCGCCTGACGCGCCGCGCTCGGCGCCGTGATCCCGTTGGTCTTGCCGTCCTGATTGATCCCCGAACCGATGATCACCCCATGGATCGGATCGCCCGAAGCCTCCGCATCCGACAGCCGCTTGAGCACCAGCGCGCCCACGCCCTCGCCCGGCACGAAACCGTTCGCGCCATTGTCCATCGTCTTGCACCGACCATCGCTGGACAACATGCCTGCCGCGCACATCCCGATGTACGGACCCGGCGTCAGGTACAGCGTCACCCCGCCCGCCAGCGCCATGTCGATCTCGTCGTTGCGCAGCGCCTGACACGCCAGATGCGTCGCCACCAGCGACGACGAACACGCCGTGTCGATCGAGATCGCCGGGCCCTTCAGATCGAGAATGTACGAAATCCGCGCCGCCGCGATCGCCGCGCTGTTGCCCGTGCTGTCCGACGGCTGGCCGTGATCGGCCAGCAGCGTCGCATAATCGTTGCTCATGATCCCCAGGTACACGCCGCAACGGCTGTCGCCCAGTGCCCTCGGGTTGCAGCCGGCGTCCTCGAAGGCGCGATATGCCTCCTGCACGAACAGCCGCTGCTGCGGGTCCATCAGCTCCGCTTCCGCCGGCGAAATGCTGAAGAACAGCGGATCGAAGCACTCCACATCCTGCAGCGCGCCCAGCCACTTGCAGGTGATCCGGCCGGCCTGCGGCCGCGGATCGTAGTAACCCTCCGCATCCCAGCGCCACGACGGGATCTCGCGCACCGCATCGTGGCCGACGCTCAGACGCTCCCAGAACGCCTGCAGATCGGGGGCGTCCGGATAACGTCCGGACATGCCGATCACCGCGATCGGTTCCTGCGCCGCGGCGACCGGACGCGAGCGCAGCGTCGCAGCCGGTGCGGCGCGCAGCGCGACCGGCGACTCGGCGACTGGCGACGCCGCCGGGACAGAAGTCGCGACGACTTCAAGTGGCGCGGCTTCGTCGGCGGCTTCATCCTCAGACGCAATGCCGGGCCCGTGCGCAAGCGAAACGCGTTCGACTGCGTCCGATCCGATCGCCTCGGGTTCCTGCAGCGATTCCGCGGCGGCTTCGTCGCGCCGGCGCTGATCGATCAACTGCGCCAGATGCTTCGCCAGCGACTGCACGTTCGAATAGTCGTAGATCCGGGCCGTCGGAATCTGCAGTCCATGGCGACGATTGATCACCCGGACCCACTCCACGCCGATGATCGAATCCAGACCCATTTCCGCGAACGGTCGATCCGGCTGCACGTCGGCTTCATCCATGTACAGCGCTTCGGCCAGCGTGCGGGTGAGTTCGACCTGGATCCGCAGGGGATCCGCCGGTTCGACAGCCGGACGTACCGCTGTGCTTCGGGCAGGAACGACCGGCGCCGCCGGCGGTTCCCGGCGAGGCGTCGCGACGGGCACGGCATCGGCCTGCACGACCGATGGCGCGGGCGTCGCTGCGGCGCGCTGCGGTGCCTCGTCGAGACGTTTCAGCGCGATGCCGGACGGTTTCGCGCTGGGGACGCGATCGCTGGCCAGCTCGGCTGCACTTCCGGCGACCTCCGACGGAGCCGCCAGTGCGATGCCGAATGCAGGCGCATTCGTGGCCTGTGCAAGCGTCGGCTGCGGATCGACATCGAGCGCAGGCGCCGGAGCCGATGCGGGCACACGGTTGGCAGCCGTCGCATCGACCCAGTAACGCTCACGCGCGAACGGATACGTCGGCAGCGCGATCCGACGCGGCGACGTCGGCCCGTACAACCGTTCCCACGGCAACGCGTAGCCCTGGCAGTACAGGTCCGCCAGCGCATGGAGCGCGTCCGACGACGCCTCGCCGTCCAGCCCGCCGCTGCCGTACCGCTCCAGCCACGCCTCGCCCGTCTGCTGCAGCATCTTCTGACCGGAAAACTCCCGCGGCACCGTCCCCGCGAACACCCGCGGCACCTTCTCGCCCGCCGCCGCAGCGCCCAGCAGGTACACCGCATCCTCCAGATCCTGCGCCACCACCGCGCAGCGATGCGCAAAAT
>JBIJAD010000018.1:0-21948 GCA_044345955.1 Lysobacteraceae bacterium | reverse complement strand
AATGCGCGCCGGAGGACAGCGGAATCAGCCAGAACCAGTAGCCAGGGCCGCACATGTGATTGGTCGAGCGCCAGCGGTCCGGCGGCGTGCAGCGCGACAGCCAGGCGTCGTCGTCGGACCAGGCCTTCGGGTCGATGAAACCGTCGACCCGCCACCACACCGCGTTGGCGTCGTGCACTTCGGGCGCGGCCAGATCGAGCTTGCGCTTGATCAGGCCGGCGCGGCCGCTGGCGTCGACGACCCAGCGTGCGCTCGCTTCGACGGAGTCGCCGTCGCGTTCCCAGCGCACGCGATGGTCCTCGCCGTCCGTCGACAGGTCGATCGCGCGCACCACCGCGCCGTCGTGGAAGCGCACGCCGAGCCGGCGCGCTTCCTCGCCGAGAAAATTCTCGAAGCGGCCGCGATCGATCTGCCACGACGGCGTCGGCAGGATCCGGCTCACGCCCAGTTCTGTGCACCGGTCGATGTCGCGGCGGCCGTCGCTGAAGAAGAACCTGAAGCCGAACTTGCGGATGTGTTCGCCGTCCAGATGCTCGCGCAGGCCGAGCACGTTGGCGAAGTAGTGCGCGCCGATCTCCACGGTCGATTCGCCGACCTTGTGCGCGGCTTCCGGCACCGGATGCGCGCGGCGTTCGATCACCGCGATGTCGATTGCCGGATCCTGCCGCTTGAGCTGGATCGCGAGCGTCAGGCCGGCGAGGCCGCCGCCGAGGATGAGGACATCGTGTCTGGTCATGGTCGTCTGCCCGAAACGGGTTCTCCGCCGAAGTCATCGATCGCGCTGTCGTCGATCACCGCCGGCGTATTGCGTGTCCGGCGATATTCGCGGAGCACATGGCCGTAGCTCCACACCTGCACGACCACGTGCGAGGTGATCCGCCACAGGTCCTGCAGCGGGCGGAAGTGGCTCTTGCGGAATTTCTCCGCCGCGCCGGCGCCGGCGTAGCGCGATTCGATCGGCACCGAGACCGCGCCCATGCCGAGACGACGCGCGGCGCTGATCAGGATCTGCGCCTCGAACACGAAATCCTCGCCGGGCACGTCGTCCAGCGCGGCGACCGCGGCCGGATACAGGCGCTGCCCGCTCTGGGTATCGGCGATGCGGTAGCCGCAGCCCCAGGCGATGCCCCAGTCGCCGAATTCGTTGGCGAGACGGCGATAGGTCGGCTGCTGCGCCCGCTTGCGCAGGCGCGCGCCGATCGCGATGCAGTGCGGATGACGATTGGCGGCGGCGATCAGGCGCGGGATGTCCGCGGCTAGGTGCTGGCCGTCGCCGTCCATCGTCAGCACTGCGGCCGCGCCCTGGCGCAGCGCTTCGCGGAAACCGTCGCGCAGGCTGGCGCCCTTGCCCATGCGGCGCTCGTGACGCAGCAGGGTGATCGGCAGGTCGGCGATCCGCGCCACGGTATCGTCGTCGGAACCGTCGTCGATCACGATCACCCGATCGCATTCGGCCAGCGCGCCCTGCACGACTTCGCGGATCCGCAGCGCTTCGTTCAGCGCCGGGATCACCACGATCACGTTGCCGCGGTCGAAGACGACGGGGCCGGCCTCAGCCATGCGTCAGCTCCAGCCGCAGCACGCGGCCCGGTGCCGCGCGCAGCGCGGCGTGGCGCGCGCCGGTCGCCAGCGCGTCGAACAGCGGCAGCATCGGCGCCATCGGGTTGCGCGCGGCGCGACGGCCGAGCGTACCGGGCGCATCTGGTTCGCCGTCGTCGAGGTTCGCGCGCAGCAGCAGACCGTCGCCGTCGCGGCTCAGCACGAGCGCGCCGCCGAGCAGGCCCTCGGCATCGTGCACCGACGCCAGCGCGCCGACCGCGCCGGTGTCGTAGCCGACCAGCAGCACCGCCTCCGCGCCTTCGGCCAGTTGCGCCAGCGCTTCGATCAGGCCCTGCGCGAAGGTCGCGTCCCAGGCGCCGAGCGCGGTCGCCGGCTGCACGCAGGCGGCGCCGATGGTCCAGTAGCCGGCGGCGGCGTTGTGCACCGAGTTGTGGAATTTCGTCGGCGAGACCGCGCGCGGATCGCTCGCCAGCGTGCTGCACATGCTGTCGGTGATCGGCAGATCGCCGTGGGTCGAGGCGAACACAGACGGCAGCGACGACGGATCGCGACCGGCGGCGGTGCAGGCGGCGAGGGCCACATCCAGCGCCACCGCGACCGACTCCGGCGCGCGCCGGCGCTCGTTCGGCGGCAGCAGTTGCGGCGAAGGCTTCGCCGCTGCGGCTTCGGGCAGCGTGCCGTCGGCGACGAAGGCGCGCGCGGCCTCCCACGAAGGCAGGCCGTTGTGCCAGAAACCGATGCCTGCGATGCGGGCGACGAGCGCGCTCATGCCGCGCTCCCGGCGGCCGCACGGCCGAACGCCGTGCTTCCGAACACCAGCGAACAGTTGTTGCCGCCGAAACCGAAGGAATTGTTCATCGCGTAACCGATGTCGCGTTCGGCGTTGTCGAAGCGGATCTGCGGGCCGCAGGCGGGGTCGGGCTGGTGGGACGGCGGGTCCGCCGCGTCGTCGCCGAGCATGCCCGGCAGCAGGCCGCGTTCCAGCGCCAGCAGCGCGAACACCGATTCGACGATGCCGGCGGCGCCAAGCGTGTGCCCGGTCCAGCCCTTGGTCGAGCTTGCGTGCAGGCCTTCGCCGAACAGGGCGGCGACCGCGGCGGCTTCGACGCTGTCGTTGGCCGGGGTCGCGGTGCCGTGCAGATTCAGATAACCGACCGCATCGGCGGCGATCCCGGCCCGCGCGATCGCCGCCTGCATCGCCAGCCGCGCGCCGAGGCCTTCGGGATGCGGCGCCGACATGTGGTGGGCGTCGCTGCTTTCGCCGTAACCGCACAGCCGCAGCGGCGCGTCCTCGCCGGCGTCGATGCGTTCGAGCAATGCGTAGCCGCCGGCCTCGCCCAGATTCAGGCCGTCGCGGCGGGCATCGAACGGCAGGCAGCGGCCGGCCGAGACCAGCCCGAGCGCGTTGAAGCCGAACAGCACGCTGCCGCAGAGCGTGTCGATGCCGCCGACCAGCGCGGCGTCGGCCAGTCCGGCGTGGATCAGCCTCGCGGCCTGGGCGAAGACCTTGGCGCTGGACGAACAGGCGGTGGCCACGGTGACGCAGGGCCCGCGCAGGCCGGTGGCGCGCTGCACGAAATCGCCGGGCGAATGCGGGGTGTGCAGCAGCGGTTCGCGCAGATCGGCGGGGAAGGCGTTGTCTTCCAGCCGGGTGTAGGCCTCTTCGCTGGCGCCGATGCTGGCGGTGGAGGTCCCGATCACCACCGCGATGCGTTCGGCGCCGTGGCGCGCGCGCGCGGCGTCGATCGCGTCCATCAGCCCGTCCTGCTGCAGCGCGAGCCAGGCGAGGCGGTTGTTGCGGCAGTCGAAGCGGGCCAGCGCGTCCGGCAGATGCACGTCTTCGATCCCGGCGACCCGGCCGATCCAGGTGTCCAGCCGCGCGTCGGCGGTGGCGCCCTGGCCGAAGTCGTTGCGGCGCAGGCCGCTGCGGCGGTCGCGCAGCGCCGCGAACTGGGCCTCGCGACCGGCTCCGAGCGCGGTGGTGGCGGTGTAGGTGCGGATCGCCAGCGGCGTCATCGGAGAGGGAGAAAACACTGCGGAAGGCACCGCGTCGCCCGACGGTCGGAGGGAAGGCGAGTATAGCCGTTCGCCCGTGCCGGCCCGGCCGCCGCGTTATCCTGAACGGCCCGGTGCTCCCGTCCCCGCAAGTCGCCTTCGCCGTGAGTCGCATCGATCACCGCCGCCGCCTGTTCCTCGATCGCGACGTGCTGCACGCCGGCGTCGTCGCGGCGGCCGCCTGCGCGCTGAGCGCCGGTCTGGTCTATGTCGGTTACTTCGCCCATGTCCTGCGCACCGCGCAGCGCGCGCCGACCCGGCCCGAACGCGGCGAGACCCTGCTGGTGTTCGGCAAGCACGCCCCCGAGGGGCGGCTCGATGCCGATTTCGCCGCGCGCATCGCCCGCACCGCAGCGCTGTGGCGTGCCAGCCCGCCGCGGGCGATCGTGCTGCTCGGCGGCAGCGCCCCGGGGCATCCGGCCGAGGCCGAGGTCGCGCACGCCGCGCTGCTGGCCGAAGGCGTCGCCGCCGACGCTCCGCTGCACCTGGAAACCGCCTCGCGCGACACCCTGCAGAACCTGCGCAATGCCCGCACGCTGCTGGCCGACGGCGACCATGCCGGCCCGGTGGTGCTGCTGAGCAGCCGCTACCACCTCGCCCGCTGTGCCCTGTTCGCGCGCCAGCTCGGCTTCGACTGGGAACTGTGCGCGGCCGAACCCGACCTGCGCCTCACCCCGCGCACCGTGCTGCGCCTGGCCGGCGAAGCCGCCTACGTCTGCTGGATCGACCTCGGCACCCGCTGGGCCCGGGTCATCCGCCATCGGCGGATGCTGGAGCGGGTGAGCTGAGGCCCGAGGTCTCGCCGCGTGCGGGCCGGCCCGCACGCGATGCGCGGCCAGTGCTCAGTAGGTCATCAGCGACGTGTGCATCCATCCCTGCACGCTGCGCGCGCCGTCGTAGTACGGCATCCTGGTGTCGCTGTGCAGGGTCAGGCTGAAGGTGCTGCGGCCGAGGAACAGCGGCGCGCAGCGTTTCTCGCTGTAGGCGCAGCCGCCGTAGGTGGAGAAATTCCACAGCGTCGCCTTGTGGCTGTCGTAATCGTCCATGTGCCGATCGCCGCCGCTGATGCCCTGCGCCGGCCAGCCTTCGTGCTGGAAGAAGCTGTTCTGGTGACTGTCGGTGTAGTTGATGGTGGTGTCGCCGGACATGCAGGCGATCACCAGCGGTTTGGTGTTGGGCTCGGTCTCGCCGCTGATCGCCGGATAGGTCTGGCAGGTCAGGTTGAAGTGATCGGCGTAATGGCTGGACACCGTCGACTGGCAGGTGCAGGCATCGACGAACGCATTGAGGAACGTGCCGAAACCGTCGCCGTTCGACTGGTCGCCGTTGGTGGAGGCGACCACGAAATGCGCGCCGCGCAGGAAGTGGTAGAGGAACGACAGCACGGTGTCGTCGGAATAATTGCCGTTGCTCAATTGCAGCGGGTCGTCGCTGTAGATCGTCCCGTAGTTCCAGTGGCCGTGGCTGTCGAGGAACGGCCGCCAACGGTAGCCGTGGTTCTTGAACTGGCGCAGCGCGTGTCCGTCGATCTGTTCGTAGACGTCCATGGCTTCCAGATCCGGCACCGCCATGCTGAGTTTGTGCGACTGGATGTAGTCGGCGAGGAACGCGATCACCGTGCGGTCGCTGCCCGGGCAGCGGTTGTAGGCCTCGAGGTCGTAACTGTCGCCGACCGAATGCTGCCAGGCCGCGAGCCAGCTCTGCAGGATCAACGAAGCGCTGTTGTCGTCGCAGTAGAGGAAATTGGCGTCGCCGGCGTCGACTGCGGCCTGGACCGGCGCCATGGTGCGGACATCGGGGTCGAACAGACTGTCGACGAAGGTCTGGATGTTGGAAAAAGTATTCGGATTGTGCGGATCGATCTGCAGCGGCACACGTGCGCCCATGGCACACCTCCCTGTGAGTGGACCGCCACTCTCTCCCGGGACGGCGATCCGGTCAATGGTCGCTGCGGCCTACGTGCCTTGGCCGGACGATGGCATCGCGCTGAATGACGGGCAGTTCGCTGTGGCCGGCGGGTACCGTTGATGCCAGACCAGGTGAGTCGCGGCCGGCTTCCGCTATGCTGCAAGGGTGAATTGCGCAGACGCAGGGGGCGTCAACGACATGCTGGAAAGGCAGGTCCTGCAGATTCAGCCCGAGCAGGCACAGAACGAGAACGTCCGTCCGTTCTCGTCGTGCCTGACAGCCGTCAATCTCATCGTGCTCGGCGACCCGGGAGCCGGCAAGACGGAGATTTTCCGGCAATCGGCCGCTGCGACCGATGGTCATTTCATCACCGTGCGCAACTTCCTGAATACGCCGGCCGAGGTGCTGCCGCGCGACAAAGCGCTGTGGATCGACGGACTGGACGAAACCCGCAGCGGGCGCGGAGACAAAGACACGATCGATCGTCTGGTCCAGAAGTTGCATGCGGTCCAGCCTCCCGCAGTGCGGCTGTCCTGCCGTGTCGCCGATTGGCTTGGAACTTCCGACCTCAAGGCACTAGCCTCCTACTTCGATCTGCGCGGAGGCTCGCCTGCGGTCGTCCAGTTGCAACCGCTCACCCGTGACGAACAACGGCAGATCCTGGCGGAGCATGGTCGGGCGAACCCCGACCGCTTTCTCGACGACGCACAACGCCGTGGACTGGACACGATGCTGTCCAACCCGCAAACCTTGTTGATGCTGCATCTGGCCGTCGAGGGTGCGGCATGGCCGACGAGCCGCCAGTCTCTGTTCGAGCAGGCGACCACGATCCTGCTGCGCGAGCACAACGACGAGCACAAGGAGCGCGACGATGCCGCAAGCCTCCAGACGCACGCTGCCGTGCGCGATGCCGCAGGCGCCCTGTGCGCCCTGCGCCTGGTCTCCGAGTGCACGGGCTTCAGCCTGCAGCCTGAGGGTACCGACGACATGCCCGGCTGGCGCGAGATCCCGCTCGCCGAGCCTGCAGCGATTCTGGCGGCACTGAAGCGGCGTGCGTTCGTAGCCGCGGGGGTCCCGAACGGGGTCGATTATCTCCACCGCACGGTGGCCGAATATCTGGGCGCCGGCTGGATCGCCGAAAAAATCGCCGCTAGCCTGCCGCTCGGCCGGGTCCAGGCCCTGCTCGGGGTGGATGGCCAGCCCGCATCGCCCCTGCGCGGCCTGCACGCCTGGCTGGCGGTGCGTTCGCCGGAAAGTGCGCCCGTGCTCATCGATGCCGACCCGATGGGCATCGTGATGTATGCCGATGCCGCACCGCTCGGACCGAGCGACAAGCGACGCTTGCTCGACTCCCTGAGTCGTGCGGCGGAGCGCGATCCCTGGTTCTACCACGGCAGCTATGCGGCCTACGGCGTCGGCGCTCTGTCCGATCCGACCATGGTGGATACGTTTCGCGACCTGCTGCGCACTGCGGATGCGCCGTTCGCCTTGCGAAAGCTGATCGTGGATGCGCTGGCGATGGGGCCGCCGCCCCCCGCGCTGCGGGACGATCTGCATGCACTTTTGATCGACGCCCAGCAACCCTTCGCTCTGCGCGATGGTGCGCTTGATGCGCTGCTCGCCATGGACGACGCAGGTCGCAGCGCCGTGATCGCCGCTTATCCAGTCCTTGGTGAAGACGAGAGCGGGCTGCGCCTGCGTTGCGCCGCGTTGAGGGCGCTGTATGGGCAAGGGTTGGGAATGCAGGAAGTTCTCGCTCATGTCCAGACAATTTCGAGTCGAATGGAAGGCGAGTACATCAGTGCTCTATATGGACTGTACGATGCGATTCCGGACAAGGATGTCCCGGCATTACTGGATGAAATCGCTCTTCGCCTTGATGTTCCGGAGCAATTCGAAGGCGACCACGACGTCTGGCAAGACATTGCATTTTCTTACGAGAGTCTGCTGGCCAGGGCGGTTAGATTGAGTCCGCAGACAGACAAGGCTCGGCTTTACGGATGGCTGCGCATGCTGCAGCGGCTGCCCGGAGACACCATTCATCCGGGGGCTCTCGAAGATGCAGCGAGTAATGTGCCTGAGGTCGCGAAAGCGATCGTCGAGGCATGGATCGCAAACTTTGACGGCAGCGAAGTCGTGGCCGCAGGATGGTATTCGTATCGGAGGAAATACTGCCGCATTGTCAACGATGAATGTGTCTTCGCCTGCTTTCATTCGACACTGATGATTGGAGACAAAAATAAGGAAGAATTTCTATATCGTTATCTTCTTATCATGTGTTTGTGGAGTGCGAATGAATTTCATGACAGGTTCTGGCGTCTGCACGCCTATGCAGACGATCGCCCAGCCTTGGCGGCTGTGCGTGACGCGATTTGTGTCTGTCACATCGATGACGAGATGATTCGTTGGAAGGACTTCCGAATCCAGCGTGAAAATGAGCGAAGACAGAGACGTGAAAATGCGATAGCCTCATTCGACCAAGAGAGTGAGGACATTTGGTCGGGGCGTCATTTTGGCTGGATGGAGTATATCGGGAATATCTATTTTTCAAGGCTCATCGATTGCAACAAAGAAAAATCAGCAGAAGAAGGCTTGATCGAATACCTCGGTAACCGTCGTGCAGCAGTTGCTCGAGAAGGGCTTCGGGCGATGATCGACCAGAGGACGACATCACCTCTATCCGAAATCATCTCTTTAAGATCGGAAGGACGATATTGCCGGTGGTGGTACGCCGTGCTCGCCGGTCTGGACCAGCTCTCCGAAGAGGAATTTCGGGAGAAAGCTTTTCATGATGACTATCTCGCCTCTGCGATCGCAATCGCCGTGCTTTTTCCCGTGACTCAAAAGGTCGATGGGGTCCTGCGACCATGGCGGCATCGATGGCTTCATATGCTGAAGCAGCACCGATCGGATCTCGTTCTTCGCACATGTGCCAAGATTCTGGAATCTGATCTTCTGGCTGGAGAAGCGTATTCGGCAGGCCTGAATGAGATGAGCGATTCCGCATTGGCAGGGTCGCTGCGCGGTGATCTGATCAATAATCTACTGTCGCGTTTTCCCTCAATGGCCGAGCCTGTATTGTGGGCTTTGTTGAGAATGGCGGGCGATGATGGTTTGTGGCCAAAGTTGTCCGCAACCACGCACGTGGGAGCAGCCGATGTGGCGGCAATGGATGCAGAAGATGATGCTGTTTCTCGACTAGGCGCGACACAAAGAGTTTGGCTATCGATCTCGCATCGAATCCATGACCGGTAAAGATGCTGACGATATGGTATGGAAATTGACAGAAGTCGGATCGCTGGATCGACATCAGCACACGAAGTTCTCCGAATTCAATGCGGAACAGATGGAGTTCGTGATTTCCTTCATCGCAGAGCGATATCCGAATAAATCACGTCCGTCGGGAGTCACGGTCGGGCGAAATAATCCATGGGACGCAAGCGAGATTGTCGGCAATGCTCTGGCTTCCTTGTCCGCCAAAGTCGACGATGTTGCCCATGCTGCCCTGCAGCGGCTTGCAGTCCATCCATCGCTCACAAGTTATGCGCAACAGGCGAAGCATCTTCTGGCGCAGCAGCGAATGCGCCGCATCGACGCGGCGCACGTGCTTCCGGATTGGCAGGCTGCAGCGCAGACGCTGCTGAATCGTGCGCCCGCATCTGCAGAGGATCTGCACGCGCTGGTATGGAATCATCTTCAGTCGGTTAGCCAGCAGATCGCGCACGACAACACCGATGCCTACAAGCGATTCTGGAACGAGGATAGGTTTGGCAGGGTCGATTCGCCGAAGCCGGAGAACAGCGGGCGCGACGTACTGATCGATCTGCTGCGCCCGGGGCTGCAACCGTTCGGCCTCCATGTCGAGCCCGAGGGAGACATGGCCCACGGCAAACGGGCGGACATCGTCGTGCTGGGGAGAGACATCAAGTGCCCGATCGAACTGAAGCGCGACCACCACCCCGATGTCTGGGTTGCGGCCGAGAGTCAGCTCGACCGTTTCTATACGCCCGATCCGCAGGCGTCGGGTCACGGGATTTATGGCGTGTTCTGGTATGGCGGCCAACATCGCGCATCGATCCCTGCGCCTCCGGCCGGGATGCCACGCCCTCGCAGTGCCGCCGAGATGCAGCAGCAGCTGCGCCGTCTTCTTCCGGAACTCCTGCGAGCCAAAATCGCGATCGTGGTCATTGATGTCTCCGGACAAATCCCTGGCGACGAACGCGGCACGAATGGATGAAACGCCGGGGGATGCAGCAGGCCAGCGACCAGAGAATGGGGGCGCTTCACCTTGGTCACCTGGCCGTGGACAGGGCTTCCGGCACGGGCGCGACGCAGCGCGGGCGTGCGATGTTCGCTCGTATCGGGTGTGTGCCGTTTTTCGGGAGTCCGTCGATGCATCGTCGTATTGTCCTGCCGCCCATGCTGCGGCTTTCCTGCCTCGCAGGGATCCTGTTGCTGCTGGCCGCGCTGCCGGCATGGACGCAATCGCCCAAGGTGTCGGCCGAGGCGATGCGCCGGGCCGACGCCGAAGGCGCGGTGCCGGTTCTGGTGATGCTGCAGTCGCGCACCGCGCCCAGGCCGCTGCGCGGTATGCCGCCGGCCGCCAAGCGTGCAGGCGCACCGACGCTGCATCCGATGGTGCGCGCGGATGTGGACGCGGTGCTGGCGACGTTGCCGGCGCAGGCGCGGCAACGGGTGTCGCGACGCTTCGAACGGGTGCCGGCGCTGGCCCTGCGCGCCGATCCGGCGACGCTTGCGGCGCTGGCGCGCGATCCGCGGGTGCTGCGGGTGGATGTCGATGTCGGCGGCAGCGGCGCCGCGCCGGCCGACGAGTCGACCGTGCTCAACCAGTTGCATCAACTGCCGGAGCTCGGCGTCGGCGGCGGTGGGATGAAGGTGGCGGTGATCGATTCGGGCATCGATACCGATCATGCCGATCTGCGCAGCCGGATCGTCGGCCAGCAGTGCTTCTGCAGCGTCGGCACCGGCTGCTGCCCCAACGGCACGACCAGCCAGTCCGGCGCCGGTTCGGCCGAGGACGACCACGGCCACGGCACCAACGTCGCCGGGATCATCGGCGGCGACGGCACCGTCGCTCCGCGCGGGGCGCTGCCGTCGGTGTCGCTGGTCGCGGTGAAGGTGCTCGATCGCAACAATCGCTTCCAGACCACGTCCGATGTGGTCGCGGCGCTTGACTGGGTCGCGTCCGCGCATCCGGACGTGGATGCAGTGAATCTGAGCCTCGGCACCGACGCGCTGTTCGCCGGCGACTGCGACCAGTCCGCCGCCTGGACCCAGGCGCTGGCGGTGGCGGTGGCCAATCTCGAAGCGCTGGGCGCGGTGGTGACCGCCTCCGCCGGCAATCAGGCCAACACCGGCTCGATGAGCGCGCCGGCCTGCCTGCGCAACGTGGTCTCGACCGGTGCGGCCTGGGATGTCAGCGGTGGCCCGGTGAATTTCAGCGCCTGCAGCGAGACATCGACCGCGCCGCGGCAGATGGCCTGTTTCAGCAATCGCAGCCCGACCACCGACCTGTTCGCCGCCGGTGCCTTCGTGCGCGCGCCCGGTTTCAACGGCGGCAGCTCGACCTTCGCCGGCACCTCGCAGGCGGCGCCGATGGCCGCGGCCTGCGCGATCGCGCTCAAGCAGGCCGCACCGACCAGTACGGTGGCGCAACGTCGCGAGGCGATGACGCTTTCACCGACCCGCGTGAACGATCCCAACGTCAGTCGGAGCTATCCCTTCCTCGATTGCCGCGACGCCCTGAAGCTGCTCGCCCCCGCCCTGCTCGCGCCGCGGCTGCTGGAAGGCGCACGCCCGCGGCTGCGGCCGCGCGGCGGCGGTTGAGCGGGCGCGCCTCAGGCACCCACGAACAAGGGCGTGTCGGCAGCCAGGTCTTCCGCGGCGCGGCGGTCGCGGGCGGCCTCGTAGTCCGCGCTGTGGAGGCGATCGCCCAGACGCACCGGCCGTGCGCCGGGCGCGTAGACGTAATCGTCGTCGGCGCGTTCGAGATAACTGCAGAACGCGTCCAGCATCGGGATCTCCGGCTGCAGTTGTTCGACCCACAGGAACTGCCCGGCCTCGTTGGCTTCCAGAAAACAGTAGTCGCCGCCGGGCATCGCCAGGATGTCGAAACACGCGAACCGCAGATCCATCGTCGCCATGAACGCCATCAAGCGTTCGCGCAGCGCGCCCGGCAATGCATACGACGCGGTGCGCATGCCGTCGAGGTGTCCGGCCCGCGCGTCGATGCCGCGGGCGCTATCGGGACGTGCATGCTGCAGCGCGAAGGCATTGCGTCCGAACACCGTCACCCGCAGCTCATACGCGGCGCGCACCGGCACCTGGTAGATCCCCGGGCACAGCGACAACGCATCGTCGTCGCCCAGATCGTGCTCGCCGACGACCGTCGCGAACAGGCTGCGGAACGCCTGCGGCTGTTCCCAGAACGCCGGCATGAACGACTTGTACACCGCGCCGCCGTGGGCGCGGACGAACGCCCGGATCTCGTCCGGATCGTTGCTCATCAGGGTTTCGGGGACAGGCATCCCGCAGGCGCGCGCGGCGACGAGCTGCGCTATCTTGCGTTTGGCCTTCGCCGCCGCGGACAGCGGGTTGACCCAGAACGCGGCCGGCGAGACCAGGTCCCACAAACCTTCGGTGAATGCGCGCAGTTCCTTGCGCGCGAAGTCGCGATCGTCCGGATGCAGGCGATCCGGAAGCGCGTACGCGATCCGGCGGCGGTTCCAGACGGTGTCGAACGCGGCCAGATCGACCCGGCCGCGCGCGCCGGCGCCCGTCTCGGCCGATTCGCGGTTCGATCCGAACCGGATCGACACCGGCTGAACGGCGGGAAAGTCCTCGCCGTAATGGACGAACACCGAATGTCCGCGCGCGCGCAGCTCGCTGGCGACGGCGGCGGCGTGCAGATCGTTGCCGAGGGTGGTGATGAAGCAGCGCATGGGGATCGACGGTCGCGGAACGCACGCATGGGCACGGGCCGGCGTCGGCCCGCAGAAGCTGGACAACGCCGTTGCGACGTTGTCCAGGCGGTCTCAGACCGGATCGGTGGTCACATCGTCCGCTTGCTGCGCGCTGTCCGGACCGCTCCAGCTCGGAGTCTGGTCGCCGGTGCCTCCGCTGACGCGGGCGATCTCATCCTGGGTCAGTTCGCGGGCCATCGTGTAGCCCAGCAGGCGGCTGTTGTTCTGGGACATCGATCTTCTCCTGGTGTGTGCGCAGATCCCCTGCGCGCGGGACCGGAGCGGAAGCGCTCCTGCTCACCTCAGCGGATCGTGCACGCAAACAGGATCAGGTCCGGGCGTCTGCCGCGCTCAGCGCCGTGCCTGCTGCGCCGGCACGAACGCCTCGCGCACCGCCTTCGCCAGCAGGTCGGGCGGCAACATGCCCTGGTCGAGGAGAAAGTTGTTGAAGGCCAGACGCTCGAAGTTGCGCCCCAGCGCCAGTTCGGTCTCGGTGCCCAGATCCATGATCCGCACATGGCCGTGGAAATAACTGCAGCCCTGGCCGGGCGCGTCGAAGGTGTAGCGGTCCAGCTCCTGCCGTGTCATCGCCCTGGACAGGCCCACGTCCTCGATCAGCAGCTTCTCCGCGCGTTCGCGATCGAGATCAGGCCGAGATGGAGCATCGCCCGCGCCGCGCGCTGCAGCCGGAACTGCAGCGCGATGCGTTGTCCATCCGACGACAGGTGCGGAATCATCTCGGCCTCGGGCGCGTGTATCGTCGAAGGTCATGACATCCCGTCCGGCGCATGCCAGACGCACATCCCGAGACCGGCGCGGAGGTCGCGGATCGATGCGCGGCGCTGGTTGTCATCCATGCCCGCCGCGGCGATTGAGCGGTGCTGCGTTCAGCGGTGGGCTGGGCCCGCCGATGCGGGCTCCAGCAGACGCGACAACGATTGTCGCAGAAGGGCGTCGAGCGCCCGTTTGCCGAGGCGGCGATCGATGAACGCGCGCAGTGCGAGGCCGTCGACCAGCGACAGCACCACCTGTGCCGCCTGATCCGCGCTCAGATCGCGTGCGATGCGTCCGCTCGCCTGTTGCCGCGCGATCGCGTCCGACAGCGCCTCGCTCAGTTGCAGCTCCTTGGCGGCGAAACTATCCCGCAGCACCTTGTCGCGGGTCGATTCGGACAACACTTCGGTGGTCAGCCTGAATTCGTCTGCATCGCGCATCGTCTCCAACTCCTCACCGAGCAGACGGACCAGACCGGCGACGAACCCCGGCGCGTCTTTCAGAGCATCGATGCCGGCGATCATGCGGTCGCGATCCAGCGCCGAGAACGCACGGATGATCGCGCTCTTGCTGTCGAAATAGCGGTACAGCAGGCCCATGCTCAAACCGGACGCGCGCGCGATGTCCTGCATGCTGGTCTGGTGGAAGCCTTTGGCGACGAAGCAGCCTTGCGCCGCGGCAAGGATTTCGCCGCGACGGCGTTGGTGCAGGTCGACGTCGGCTTTGCGCATCTCGGAGCAGTTTCCCTGAACGAAGGTTGGGGCGGGGGCGAGCGTTCTTATAGTTGACGGCGCGCGCGGACGTCAATAAAGTGAGTGAGCGCTCACTTTATAAAAGAGGCCATGTCGATGCTCCCGTCCCTGCTCCACGAGACGCTTCCGGAAACCCTGGAAACGGTCGCGGTCGCGCTTTCCGCGCTGTTTCTTCTGCTGTTGCCCCTGGAACTGCGGCAACGGCACCGTGCCGGTCGCCTGGACCGGCGCAGCGTGCGGGAAATGCTGGCCAGCGCCAGCCCGCTGGTCCCGACCCTGCTGGCCGGGCCGCTGGTGCTTGCCTTCATCGGCAGCCTGTACGCCGCGGCCCACGCGCTCACGCCGCTGCGCCTGCCGACCACCTGGGGCACGGCGGCGCTGGCGCTGCTGCTGGTGGATTTCCTCTACTACTGGGACCATCGCGCGGCCCACCGCGTCCGCGCCTACTGGGCGATCGGGCACTCGGTCCACCACAGCTCCTGGCAGTACGATCAGACCACGGCCTTCCGGATCTCCTTCGTGGATGGCTTCATCTCGCCCTGGTTCTACCTGCCGGCGGTGCTGCTTGGCTTCCACCCACTGCTGGTCGCGGCGTGCCTGGGTGTGATCCTGGCCTACCAGCAGTGGCTGCACACCGAGACCGTCGGCCGGCTCGGCTGGCTGGACGCAGTGTTCAACACGCCGTCGAACCATCGCGCCCACCATGCGGTGCAGCCGCAATACATCGACCGGAACTACGGCGCGGTGCTGATCGTCTGGGACCGACTGTTCGGCACCTACGTACGCGAAGCGGAAGCGCCGGTCTACGGACTGACCCGGCAGATCGGCTCGGCCCACCCCTGGCGCGTGCACACGGCCGAGGCGCTGAAGCTGTGGCGCGACCTGCGGCGGACACGGCGCTGGCTTGACCGCTGGCGGATGCTGTGGCATCCGCCGGACTGGGCGCCCCGGAGCCTCGAGCGGTGACTGGGTCGCGGCTGGAGTCGCGGCGCCAGCGGGCTCATGGGCGCAGGCACCGCGCCAGAAACGCCTCGCTGAGCCGATAGCGGTGCAGCAGATCGCGACCGCGCAGGCCGTGCTTCGCGCCGGGGTAGGTCATCAGCTCGAACGGCACCGCGCGTTTCTGCAGTTCGCTCATCAGCTTCGTGCTGTTGGCGAACAGCACGTTGTCGTCGGCCATGCCATGGATCAGCAGCAGCGCGTTCGGGCGGATGCCCTCGACGTGGGTGAACACGCTGGCCTCGCGATAACCTTCCGGATTGGTCTTCGGATGGTCCATGTAGCGTTCGGTGTAGTGGGTGTCGTACAGGGCCCAGTCGGTGACCGGTGCGCCCGATACGCCGCAGGCGTAGTCGTCCGGCGCCTTCGCCAGCATCATCAGCGCCATGTATCCGCCATTGGACCAGCCGTAGACGGCGATGCGCGCGCCGTCCACCCACGGCTGCGCGCGCAGCCAGGCGACGCCGGCGCGCTGGTCGTCCACTTCCACCGTGCCCTGCTTCCCGTACAGGGCGCCGCCGAAGGCCGCGCCGCGCCGCGGCGTGCCGCGGTTGTCCAGCGAGAACACCACATAGCCCTGCTGCGCGAGGTACTGATTGAAGAAATGATCGCCGCGCCCGGGCCAACTGTCGGTCACGGTCTGCACGGCCGGACCGCCGTAGACGTAGACCACCACCGGGTAGCGTTTCGCCGGGTCGAAATCCGCCGGCTTGATGAGGCTGTAGTGCAGCGGGGTGCCGCCGTCGGCGGCGGTAAGCGTGCCGAATTCCACCGGCCGGTGCGCGGCGAGGAATTTCGCGTAGGGATGGCCCGGCTGCGCCGGATCGTTGTCGATCAGGTTCGCCACCGGACTGCCGTCGGCGCGATGCAGCGCGATCCGCGGCGGGGTGCGCGCATTCGACCAGGTATCGACGTAGACGCTGGCGTTCTTCGCGAACACCGCCGAGTGCATGCCCGGCGTGGCCGAGAGCGTGCGGATCGCGCCGCCGGCCAGCGGCACCGCATGGACCTGCGACTGGCGCGCGTCGGCCTTGCCGTCGGCGGTGCGGCCGGCGCTGAAGTAGACCAGGCCCTTGGCCTCGTCCACCGCCAGCAGCGCGTCCACCGGCCAATCGCCCGACGTCAGTGCGCGCACCCGACGGCCGTCGCGGCTGACCAGGTACAGATGTTCGAAACCGCTGCGTTCGCTGGCCCACAGGAAGCGGCCGTCCTTGAGGAAGCGCAGGTCGTTGTGCAGCGGGACCCAGGTCTTCGAGGTCTCGGTCAGCAGCGGGCGCTGCCGGCCGGAAGCCAGTTCGACCTCGATCAGGTCCAGTCGGCGCTGATCGCGCGACTGGCGCTGGAAGGTCAGATGCTGCGGATCGCGCCAATCCACGCGAGTGAGATAGATGTCCGCCTCGGGACCCAGATCGATCCACTGCGGTTGCGCGCCGGCGCGCGGCGCGATCGTGCCCAGCCGGATCGCGACGTTCGGGTCGCCCGCGGCGGGATAGCGTTGTTCGACCACTTCGGTGCGATCGGCATAGACCTCGTAACGCTTCTGGATCGGCACCGCCGATTCGTCGATGCGCGCGAACGCGATCGCCGAGTCGTCCGGCGCCCACCAGTAGCCGGTGTGGCGGTCCATTTCCTCGTCGGCGACGAACTCGGCCACGCCGTTGCCGATCGCGCCGCCGCCGTCGGCGGTGAGCTGCGCTTCGTGGCCCGAGGCCAGATCGATCACCCACAGATTGCGGCCGCGGATGAAGCTGACGAAGCCACCCTTGGGCGAGACCTTCGGATCGGTGGCGAAGCCCCGCCCGGTGGTGAGCTTGCGCACCGCGTCCTTGCCGGCCTTGGCGAGGTCGTAGAGATACAGCTCGCCGCCGAGCGGGAACAGCAGGGTCTTTCCATCCGGCGACCACTGGTAATCGACGATGCCCGACAGCGCCGCCGTGCGCTGGCGTTCGCGCCGCGCTTTTTCCTCGTCGCTCAGCACTTCCTCGCCGGCCAGCACGTCGTCGGCGTTCACAAGCCGCGCGGTGGCGCCGGTGGCCACATCGAAGGACCACAGATCCAGACGATTGCGATCGTCGTCGCGACCGCGCAGGAACGTCACGCGGGAGCCGTCCGGTGCGATCTGCGGCTTGAGCAGGGTCGGCCCGGACAGCGGCGCATCGCCGGTGATCGCTTCGAGCGTGAGCCCCTGCGGCGGGGGCGGCGTGGACGCGGCGGCGGGCGCGGAAGTGGCGAGCATGAGCGGCAACAGGAAGGCGGACAGGCGCATGAGGGAATCCGGGAATGCGGCAGCCCCGAAGCTTAGCCGATCCGCCGCGCGGCCCGCGTAGCCCTTTGAGCTCGTGAACTCGTGAACAGGCTCTCAACGCCCGAACAGGGCCTTGCGCGCTTCCTCGCTCAGCGGCTGTCCGGCCTGCGGGTTCACCTGTCTGGTCAGTGCATAGGCGCGGCCGGTGGCCGGTCGCGCGCGGATCGCCGCGCACCAGCGCCGCACCTCGGGATAGGGTTCGAGATCGATCGGCGCGGTCTTGTACGGATCGATCCACGGATAGGACGCCATGTCGGCGATGGTGTAGTCGTCGCCGAGCAGGAAAGCGCGGCCCTGCAGACGCTTGTCGAGCACGCCGAGCAGGCGGTTCGCCTCGCGGGTGTAGCGGTCGATCGCGTAGGGAATCTTCTCCGGCGCGTAGACGTTGAAATGCCCGTACTGGCCGGTCATCGGCCCCAGCCCGGCCATCTGCCAGAACACCCACTCCAGCGCCGCGGTGCGGCCACGGAGGTCATGCGGCAGGAAACGGCCGGTCTTCTCGGCCAGATACACCAGGATCGCACCGGATTCGAACACGCTCAGCGGGCCGCCGCCGTCGGCGGGCGCATGGTCGATGATCGCCGGCATCCGGTTGTTGGGCGCGATCGCGAGGAAATCCGCCTTGAACTGCTCGCCGGCGCCGATGTTCACCGGCACGATCGTGTAGGGCAGCGGCGCGCCGGCTTCGGCCAGCTCCTCCAGCAGCAGGGTGATCTTGTGGCCGTTGGGCGTGGGCCAGTAGTGCAGATCGATCATGGCGGCGTCCGTCGCGGGGGCAGGGCGGCCAGTGTACGCAGCGGCCGCCGGCGCGGGGGCGGCGGCGCTGCGACAGCGCGTCCCGCGCATGCGTGCGATGGGCGTGCGCCGCGGTCGGATCGCCTAGAATGCGCGGATGGATGTTTCCCACCTGCTCGACGGCCTGAACCCCGCGCAGCGCGAGGCGGTCAGTGCCGGGCCCGGCCATCTGCTCGTCCTCGCCGGCGCCGGTTCCGGCAAGACCCGCGTGCTCACCCATCGCATCGCCTGGCTGCACGAGGTCCATGGCGTGCCGATGCACGGCATTTTCGCCGTCACCTTCACCAACAAGGCCGCCGGCGAGATGCGCCATCGCGCCGCCACGCTGCTGCCGCAGGGCACGCGCGGCATGTGGATCGGCACCTTCCACGGCCTCGCGCATCGCCTGCTGCGCCTGCACTGGCAGGATGCGAAGCTGCCGGAAGGCTTCCAGATCCTCGACAGCGACGACCAGTTGCGGCTGGTCAAGCGCGTGGTCCAGGCGCTGGAGCTGGACGAGGCGCGCTTTCCGCCGCGCCAGATCGCGTGGTGGATCAACGCGCAGAAGGACGAGGGCAGGCGCCCGCAGCACATCCAGCCGGAGCGGGACGAGTGGGCGTCGGTGATGCTCCGCGCCTACACGCTGTACCAGGAGCGCTGCGAGCAGGCCGGACTGGTCGATTTCGCCGAGATCCTGCTGCGCACCCACGAGCTGCTGCGCGACCATCCGCCGCTGCTGCAGCACTACCGGCACCGCTTCGGCCAGTTGCTGATCGACGAATTCCAGGACACCAACACCCTGCAGTACGCCTTCATCCGGTTGCTCGCCGGCGACAGTGGCCAGGTGTTCGTGGTCGGCGACGACGATCAGGCGATCTACGGCTGGCGTGGCGCCAAGGTCGAGAACGTCAACCGCTTCCTGCGCGATTTTCCCGGCGCCACCACCATTCGCCTCGAGCAGAACTACCGCTCCAGCGCCAACATCCTCGACGCCGCCAACGCCCTGATCGCGCACAACCCCTCGCGCCTGGGCAAGCGGCTGTGGACCGACAGCGGCGAGGGCGAGCCGATCGACCTCTATGCGGCCTACAACGAGATCGACGAAGCGCGCTTCGTGATCGAACGCATCCGCCAATGGGTGCGCGACGGCGGCAGTTGGGGCGAGACCGCGATCCTCTACCGCAGCAACGCCCAGTCGCGCGCGTTCGAGGAAACCCTGCTCGGCGAGCAGATCCCGTTCCGCGTCTACGGCGGCATGCGCTTCTTCGAGCGCGCCGAAATCAAGGACACACTGGCCTATCTGCGCCTGATCGCCAATCGCGACGACGACGCGGCCTTCGAGCGCGCGGTGAACACGCCGCCGCGCGGGATCGGCGAACGCACCCTCGACGAAGTGCGTCGCAGCGCGCGCGAGCGCGGGCTGTCGCTGTGGCGCGCAGCGCAGGCGGTCGCGCAGGGCGACGCGCTGCCGGCGCGCGCGCGCAACGCGATCGCCGGCTTCGCGCGCCTGATCGACGCGATCGACGAAGAGGTCGCGGGGCTGCCGCTCAAGGACAAGATCGACCATGCCCTCGTTCGCAGCGCCCTGCGCGAGCATTACGAACAGCAGTCCCGCGGTTCGATCGATTCGCGTACCGACAATCTCGACGAACTGGTCTCGGTCGCCTCGCGCTTCGTCCGCGGCGACGACGAGGAAACCGCGGCGCTGTCCGAACTGGTCGCCTTCCTCGCCTACGCCGCGCTGGAAGCCGGCGAAGGCCAGACCGAAGCCGGCGAGGACGGCGTGCAGTTGATGACCCTGCACAGTGCCAAGGGCCTGGAATTTCCGCTGGTGTTCCTGGTCGGCGTGGAGGAAGGACTGTTCCCGAACAACAAGTCGAACGAGGAGACCGGGCGGCTGGAAGAGGAGCGCCGGCTCGCCTACGTCGGCATCACCCGCGCGCGGCAGAAGCTGGTCGTCACCTATGCCGAGGCGCGGCGCCTGCACGGTCAGGACATGTACGGCCTGCCCTCGCGCTTCCTGCGCGAAATCCCGACCGCATTGATCCACGAGGTCCGGCCGAAAGTCCAGGTCTCGCGGCCCATGTACAACCCGAACGCGCGCCGCGAGGCCTGGCAGCAGAGCCGCGGCCACGCTGCGCTGCAGGAATCGCCGGGCCTGCGCCTGGGCCAGAACGTCCGCCACGCCAGCTTCGGCAGCGGCGTGGTCACCGACATCGAAGGCAGCGGCGCCCACGCCCGCGTGCAGGTCAATTTCGACGATGCCGGCAGCAAGTGGCTGGTGCTGGCCTACGCCAACCTGCAACCCGCGTGATCTCGTAGGGCGGGGTAAGCGCAGCGCAACCCCGCCATTGCAACGCTTCCGATGTTCCGCACAATGATCGGTGCCGTTCCGCCGCAGGTGCGGCGCGATGGGAAGCGCCGCGATGGCGGGGTTGCGCTGCGCTTACCCCACCCTACGCGGCGCGCCGCGAGTCATCCAAACACGCGGCGGATCATCGCCAAACCAATGATCGATACGGAAACGCCACATGCATGTCCCCGTCATGATCGCAATGCTGCAACTGTCCGGGTCGGGCCTCGCTTCCTGTGAAGGATTCGCCGGAAGATATCGGGAGGTCGGCGTCGTCGAGCAGGCAAGCGGAGCCCTGCCTGCAGGTGCGGATGTTTCGCTGTCGCTTGCGGTGTTCAGACAGGCCATGCCCGGACGGGCGCAGCCCGAGGCGGTGACGCTGGCGGTATCCCCCCACGGTTCGGTGCTGCGGGTGGCCTTGGAGGGAGAGGGGCGGCTGGAGAAGGAATGGCCGGTGACGTGCGCGAACGGTGAGTATCGGATCGAGCGAAGGCTCGGGGATTCGCCCGCGGGCGAAGGCGTCGACCGCGTGCGGGGGGCGGAAACGATCGTGCTCAGGCCGGATGCAACCGGGCTGAGTGTGAGCGTGGTATCCGAAGCGCGGTATCGGGTGTGGCCGTTTTTCCGGCGCGCCGAGCGGCTCGACGACCGCTATCGTTTCCTGCACAAGACGCCATGACGCAGGGGATCGCCACGAGCGCGGCCGGCCGCTGCTGGGCGGGTTTCGAGCCGGCATTGCAACATTCCCGATGTTCCGCACAATGATCGACACCGTTCCACCGCAGGTGCGGTGCGAACGGAAACACCGCGATGGTGGGGTTGCGCTGCGCTTACCCCACCCTACGACACCGCTTCGAGATGAGCCAACGATGACGACCGAGACTGCCGACCCCGATCTCCTCCGCGTCCGCGATTACCTCACCGATCTGCAGGACCGCATCTGCGCGGCGATCGAGGGCGCGGACGGTGCGGCCACGTTCAAGGAAGACCTGTGGGAGCGCGCCGAAGGCGGCGGCGGGCGCACGCGGATCCTGCGCGAGGGTGCGGTGTTCGAACAGGCGGGGATCGGGTTTTCGGATGTCTCGGGCACGAAGCTGCCGCCGTCGGCCACCGCGGCGCGACCGGAACTGGCCGGGGCCTCGTGGCGCGCGGTCGGGGTCTCGCTGGTGTTCCATCCGCGCAATCCCTATCTGCCGACCACGCATGCGAACGTGCGCCATTTTCGCGCGCTCAAGGACGGCGAGACCGTGGCCTGGTGGTTCGGCGGCGGGTTCGACCTCACCCCGTTCTATCCCTTCGACGAGGACGTGCGCCACTGGCATCGGGTGGCCCGCGACCTGTGCGAACCTTTCGGCGGCGAGGCCCGCTACGCCGCACACAAGCGCTGGTGCGACGAATACTTCTTCCTGAAGCACCGCAACGAGACCCGCGGCGTCGGCGGTCTGTTCTTCGACGATCTGCACGAGGACTTCGAACGCGACTTCG
>JBIJAD010000466.1:0-2722 GCA_044345955.1 Lysobacteraceae bacterium | reverse complement strand
GCATTCGGAGTGAGATCGATGACCGAGAGCCGTCGATGCCCCAGAACGGCATGCCCCGACGCCCAGTCGCCGCGGGCGTCGGGACCGCGTGCCGCCAGCCGCGCAGTCATGCGCGCGACGATCGGCTGCTCGCCCGACATGTCGCGACTCCAGTCGACCCAGCCCGCCAGTCCGCACACGACGACCGGCCGTCCCTACCCGCCCGGGCCACGCGACGCGAGCCGGGAAGCCCCGTGCGGGCGATCAATCGTAGGCATTGTCCGCCATCCTCCGCTTGAATTCCTCGCTGTGCTGCACGTATTCCACGATCGTGCCGTCCGGGTTCCTCGCGCGCAGATTGCGCCCGGAAGGGACCGTCTTCAGATCGTCGATGATCTCGATACGCTGGTCGATGAAATACGCGCGAAGGGCATCGAGATCGTCCACCAGACAGGTCAACCGGGTGGCTTCGAACCGCGCCGTGTCCTCGCTGGCGCCCGCGATCAGAAGGATGCTGCCGATCGCCACGATATCGAGGCCGAACGCCGCGTAATGGAATTCGTGATGCGGTCTTTCGACCCCCTGCAGCGCCATGTAGAACCGCCTGCTGGCCTCCAGCTCCGGCGTTCGCAGGTAGACCCTGCAGAAGGATTTGAGGATCTTCATGGCGCTCCTTGGCCGTGGAAGACGGGTGTCGTTGCCGGCTTTTACACTCTTTTCACATTTCGCGTCGCACCGGGATGACATGATCGCAGCGATGTCGCGATCGGCCGCGGCAGTACGGAAAGGACACGCCAATGAGCACGTCGAAGGACGACGCGGAAGCACCGCCGCATGCGCTGGCCCTCGGAACGCCGACCGTCTCCGCAATGCGGCCTCCCGCGACGGCGCAGGACGCGGCGCTGACCGACCCGGAGAAGGTGCGCATCTGGCAGCAACGATTCTTCGAAGCGCAGGCCTCGTTCGAGGAATACCTGATGGAACGCGGCGGGATGCCGGTCATCCACGAATGGATCGAAGCCAACAGCACGATCACCGCCAGAAGATTCGCGTTGCTGGAACCGGACCGGGAACGCCGGGCCGCTTACGCCGTTGCCCGGTTCTTCAATCAGCTCCGCTGTTACGACTCCGACATCAGCCGCGATTACGATCCGGAATCCAACTGCCACAGGGTCGACAATCGCGACTGCGGAATACTGCGGTATCGCCGCGAAGCCGCCCTCGCACGGGTCCGGCTCACCTTCGAATCGCCCTGCGAGTATTGCACCCGGCTGAACAGCCGGATCATGCAGAAGTGCGCGGACGGCGCCCTGGTCGAAGTGGACTACAAGCAGGGCGGCTGCGAATGGCGAATCGCGTTCCCCGACCATGGGACGGCCGACGACGATGCGTGATGGGTTGGCATCATCGTCCATGACCTGCCGACCGCGGTCGATCACGGCGCCTTCGCGGCGCTGTCGATCTCGGCGAAGACTTCGCCGGCGATCCTCAATCCCGTGTTCGCGACCGGCCAGCCGCCGTAATGCGCGAGATGGATCATGGTTTCGACGATCTTCTCGCGGGGAATGCCGACGTGCACGGCCGCGCCGAGATGGCCTTTCAACTCGCGTTCCGCGCGCAGCATCGCCAGCGCGGACAGTGTGATAAGCTCGCGTTCGTGGGTCGAAAGGTGCGGTCTGTTCCATATCTCGCCGAACAGATGTTCGAGCGTGATCCGGATGAAGTCGTCGTTCTGGTCGGGCAAGGGATCGCGGCCGAACACTTCGCGAAACCGGGCCAGTCCTTTTTCGTAGCGATCCTGGTTGCTCAACGGAGTCCCTGCCCTGAGTTGATCGAAGGATGAGGAAGACGAGAAGTCCACGCATGGAAGCGCTCCGCTCCGGCCATCGCGTCGCCGGCCGGGATCCGCATCGATCGCGGCATCCCGCTCGCTTCCGCCATCCTCTGCCCGAAGCGTACGAGCCGGAATACGCGATGTCCAGTGGGAGAATGTCATGCACGTCGCCTTCGTGACGACCAGTCAGCACGGCCATCTCAACCCCTTCGTGCCGGTGATGCAGGCGCTCAGGGCGAAGGGTTGCAAAGTCACGTTGCTGCTGCTGGTCGCCGACGACGTCGCGCTCGGCGAACAACGGCGCGCGGCGCTGGAACACATCGATATCCGCCCCATCGGCGAAGTCAGCATCGCGCCGTGGAGCGGTCCGCCCGAAGGCATCCGACAGTTCCTGGAAAGCACGCCGATCGCACGACAGACCGCGGTCGCGATCCGCTCGCTCGCACCGGATTTCGTGCTGCTCGATTCGATGCAATTGACCTGGCCCGCGCTGGTCGGCGCGCACGACTCGGGGGTTCCCTACGGATTGACCACGGCGAATCTGGGCATGATCGCGCCGCGCCGGTTCCGTCGGCATCGCTGGGCCTACGATGAGATCACCCGCGAATATCTCCTCGATCACGGCATCCGCTGGTCCGAGGACGCGCACACGCCCAGATCTCCGCTGATGAACCTGGCGCCGGCCATTCCCGAACTGGTCGGCGATCAGGCGATCCTCGATGGCGTGACCCTGGTTGGTCTTCCCGGTGCGGCCGGCCAGCGCGGCGACGAGGTTACGTTCGCGGACTGGCATCGGCTGGATTCGTCCCGCCCGCTCGTCTACGTATCGTTCGGGACGATTTTCCATCGACGCCCGGAACTGCTGCGGCAGGTGATCGCGACGGCATCCGGGCTCGACGCGCAGGTGGT
>JBIJAD010000028.1:0-19261 GCA_044345955.1 Lysobacteraceae bacterium | reverse complement strand
GCGATGCGATCCTGGCGCCATATGTCCCGCAGCGCGAGATGCTCGAGCGCGCGGACCTGTTCGTCACCCACGGCGGCTACAATTCGGTCGCCGAATCGCTGCGAGCGGGGAAGCCGATGCTGGTGATTCCGCTCGCGATCGATCAGCCCGTACAGGCCCACTACGTCGCGAACGCCGGCTTCGGCCTCGCGCTGCGCCCCGAGGAGGTCTCCGAGGACGCGCTCGGTTCCGCATTGCGGACCCTCCTGGACCCGCGCCACGGTCACGCCGAGCGTGTGCAGGCACTCGAGGGAAAATGCGGCGACAGCGCGCGCGCGATCGCCGAACACGTGGTCGAAGGGATCTTCCGCGATTGATGCGGGACCGCCCGCCGGAGCAGGCTTGTCATGATGGAGTCGAACGGGATGGATCTCGGCAGGATCGTGATCGAGGACGATGCGCAGGGCAGATTCCTGGTCGATCGGCGCGCCTACGTCGATTCCGGCATCGCCGAACTGGAAAGACAGCGCATCTTCGACCGCTGCTGGATTTACGCGGGGCATGCGTCCGAGTTGCCCTCCCCGGGGGCGTTCGTCGCCCGCAATGTCGGCGGCCGTCCCGTCATCCTTGCGCGCGGCGCCGACGGAACGATACGCGCCTTCGCCAACACCTGCACCCACCGCGGCGCATTGGTCTGCCGCGAAGCCTCCGGGACGGCCAAGGCATTCCGCTGCCCGTACCATTCCTGGACCTTCTCCAACCAGGGCGAGCTCATCGGAGTTCCCGGGGAAGATGCGTACAGCGCCGCCTTCGATCGCGCGGACTACGCGCTCAGGCCGCACCGGATGGACGACTATCGCGGCTTCATCTTCGTCACCTTCGACGATGCCAATCCGCTGTCGATCGCCGAATATCTCGGCGACGCGCGGGACTACATCGACCTGATCGCGGACCAGTCCGAGCGCGGCATGGAGATCGTCCGCGGCACCCAGATGCATGGCGCGAAAGCGAACTGGAAACTGCTGGTCGAGAACAGCCTCGATCTCTATCACTTCCGCGCGCTTCACAAGCGCTACATCGACTACATGGAATCGATGGGCGCCCGCGCTCCGCGCGAGCGCGGCGGGTTTGCCCGCGCCCTCGACCACGGACACGCCGCCAACGAGTTGCCGCCGGCGGCGGCCCGTCCGTTCGCGTACTGGACGCCGATGTTCGACGAATCGGTCAGACCCGCCATCGACGCCGCGAAGGCGCGGGCCGTCGCCCGCTTCGGCGAGGATCGCGCGCGACGGATGGCGGAAACCAACCGCGCGCTGCTGGTTTTTCCCAATCTGATGATCATCGACGCCATCGCGATCACGATCCGCAAGATCGACCCCGTGGGGCCCGATGCGATGGCCGTCACTTCCTGGGCGATGGCGCCCCGCGACGAAACGGCGGCTCTGCGGGCGCTGCGCCTCAGCCACTATCTGACATTCCTGGGACCGGGAGGCTTCGCGACGCCCGACGATATCGAGATCGTCGAATCCTGCCAACTGGGCTATGCGAACGGCAGCGTCCGTCATTCGGATCTTTCGCGCGGCATGCATCGCGAGGTCCCGCAGACCACGGACGAATTGCCGGCCCGGGCGTTCTGGCGGCGATGGCGCGAACTGATGCTCGCACCGTCGACGACGGATGGAATCCGTGCGGACAGCGGAGCGGCATCGTGAGCGAGGACCTTGCCGAGCGCCTGCGACTGCGGCAACGCGTCGAAGACTTCCTCTACATGGAAGCCGCGCTTCTGGACGAGTGGCGGCTGGACGAATGGTTCGCCCTGACGACGGAGGATGTGCGCTACGAGGTGCCCGCGACCGATGTGCGCGCAGACGATCCCGGCACGCTCGCGATCATCGCCGACGACGCTGCGCGTCTGCGCCAGCGCGTGGAACAGTTGCTCGGCAACGCGATGTGGTGCGAGAACCCGCGTTCGCGCACGCGGCGTCTCATCGGCAATGTGCGCATCCTCGCGGCGCACGGCGCGGAGCTGGAAGTTTCGGCCAATTTCGTGATCCACCGTTTCGGAAACGGCAGGTCCGATACCTTCGTGGGCGCATACCGGTACCGGCTTCTCCGGAGCGGAGACGACTTCAGGATCCGCAGACGTCTGGTGCTGCTGGACCATGAGTCGCTCACCGAACACGGCAAGATCAGCATCATCCTGTGAACGATGCGAACCTCCGGACGATCGACCGCCAGCCGGGTGGTCCGAAGGTCCGGGTCGGCATCCGCCACCGCCCCGGAGGGTGACGACTCACGTCGCCAGATTGATCCAGGTCGCCTTCACTTCAGTGTACTTCTCGAAGGCGTGCAGCGACTTGTCGCGGCCGTTGCCGGACTGCTTGTAGCCGCCGAAGGGCGCGGTCATGTCGCCGCCGTCCCAGTAATTGACCCAGACGCTGCCGGCGCGGAGTTTGCGGGCGACGCGATGGGCGCGGCCGATGTCGCGGGTCCAGACCCCGGCGGCGAGGCCGTACTGGGTGTCGTTGGCCATGCGCAGGGCGTCGGCCTCGTCGTCGAAGGCGATCACCGACAGCACCGGGCCGAAGATCTCCTCGCGGGAGATGGTGTGGTCATGGGCGACGTCGTCGAACACGGTCGGTTCGATGTAGCAGCCGCCGGGCACCACGTCCGCGCGCTTGCCGCCCAGCAGCAACCGGGCGCCTTCGGCCTGGCCGCGGGCGATGTACTCCAGCACCCGCGCGGTCTGGCCTTCGTCGACCATCGCGCCCATCGGCGCGCCGGGCTCCAGCGGATGCCGCGGCTGCATCGCCCTGCCCGCCTCGACCACCGCAGCGACGAAGGCGTCCTTGATGCTGCGCTCGACCAGCAGCCGCGAGGCCGCGGTGCAGACCTCGCCCTGGTTGTAGAAGATGCCCGACGCCGCAGCTTTCGCCGCCTGCGCCAGATCCGGGGCATCGGCGAAGACGATGTTCGGGCTCTTGCCGCCGCATTCCATGTAGGCACGTTTCATGTTGGAGCGCCCGGCGCATTGCAGCAGATGCCGGCCGACCGCGGTCGAGCCGGTGAACACCAGCCCGTCCACGTCCATGTGCAGGGCCAGCGGCTCGCCGGCGCCCTTGCCGAAACCGGGCACCACGTTGAGCACGCCGGCGGGGATGCCCGCCTCCATCGCGATCTCGGCCAGACGCAGCGCGGTCAGCGGCGACTTCTCCGAGGGCTTGAGCACCACCGAATTGCCCATGGCCAGCGCCGGCGCGATCTTCCACACCGCCATCAACATCGGGAAGTTCCAGGGCACGATCGCCCCGATCACGCCCAGCGGCTCGCGGGTGACCAGGCCCAATTCATCCGGCCCGGTGGCGGCCACTTCGCCGTAGACCTTGTCGATCGCCTCACCGGTCCAGCTCATGCAGCGGATGGTCGCGGCCACGTCCACCGCGCGCGCATCGGTGACCGGCTTGCCCATGTCCAGGGACTCGGTTACCGCCAGCTCATCTCCATATTTTTCAATGAGCTGCGCGAACTTGATGAGAATCTTCTTGCGATGTGCGGGTTTGGTTTCGGCCCAGGTCCCGGACTCGAAACTCCGTCGCGCGGCCGCCACGGCGCGATCGATGTCCTCGGCCTCGCATTCCGCCACCCGGCCCAGGACCCGGCCATCGACCGGGCTGAGACAGTCGAAGGTCCTGCCGCTGGCGGCATCGACGTAGCGGCCGTCGATGAAGGCCCGGGTGTGAGGCTGCAGGGCGTCGGCGAGGGTCTGCCAACTGTCGCGGGTGCGGGGAGCGTTCATGCGCGGGGTCCGGATGGGTGGCTCGGGATCGGGGTCGGAATGGAACTCAGAACGTGGGAGGCGTATTGGCGCTGACGATGACCGCGTCGCCCTCGCCGATATTGCGGAAGCGATGGGGGACGCGGCTCTCGAAGTAATAGGCCTCGCCCGGGCCGAGCACGCGGACCTGCTCGCCCACGGTCAGCTCGACCTGGCCCTGCACGATGACCCCGCCCTCCTCGCCCTCGTGCGCGAGCATGCTTTCGCCGGTGTCGCTGCCGGCCGGCATGACCTCGCGCAGAATGCACATCTGCCGCTGCGGGCGGCGCTGGCCGATCAGGAAGTAGTGGATGTCGTTGTTGCCGACATCGGGCTGTTCCTCGCGGGCGTAGAACGGGTTGTCGTTCGGGCCGGCATCGAGATCGAGGGTGAAGAAATCGGCCAGCGAGATCGGAATGCCGTCCAGCACCTTCTTCAGCGAGCTGACCGAGGGGCTGACCTTGTTCTGTTCGATCAGCGAGATGGTGCTGTTGGTGACGCCGACCCGTTTCGCCAGCTCGCGCTGGCTGAGGCCTTTGGCTTTGCGGACGAGCTGGAGGCGTGCGCCGATATCCATTGGATTCCATCGACTCTGATGTTGCGGGATACTTTACACAGCCGCTCGCCGCTTGGGCGTTTTGCCCTTTACCGCACCGGTTGTAAAGTTTTTTCAACACGCTAAGCTTGGCCCGACACACCCGGCCGATGGCCGCCCAGGAGCCTGCCCGATGCGCGACGCCCCGCCCGCCGACCCCAAGGATTACGCCGCGCACTACGCCGGACAGGCGACCCGGCAACCCGAAGTCATGGACGCCTTCTGGATGCCGTTTTCGGCCAACCGTCAGTTCAAGGCCAACCCGCGGCTGCTGGCCAGCGCCGAAGGCATGTTCTACCGCTCGGTCGACGGCCGCGAGATCCTCGACGGCACCGGCGGCCTGTGGTGCTGCAACGCCGGCCACGCCCGGCCGCGGATCGTCGAGGCCGTCCGCCAGCAGATCGCGACCCTCGATTTCGCCCCGACCTTCCAGATGGGCCATCCGCTGCCCTTCGCCCTGGCCGAACGGCTGGCGGCGATCGCCCCGTCCCATCTCGGGCATGTCTTCTTCACCAATTCAGGCTCGGAGTCGGTCGACACCGCGCTCAAGATCGCCCTCGCCTACCACCGTGCCCGCGGCGAAGGCCATCGCACCCGGCTGATCGGTCGCGAAAAGGGCTATCACGGGGTCGGCTTCGGCGGCATTTCGGTCGGCGGTCTGCCCAACAACCGCAAGTTCTTCGGCAGCCTGCTGCCGGGTGTGGACCATCTGCGCCACACCCTCGACCTAAGCCGCAACGCCTTCAGTCGCGGCCTGCCGCAGCACGGCGCCGAACTGGCCGACGATCTCGAGCGCCTGGTCGGGCTGCACGACGCCAGCACGATCGCGGCCGTGATCGTCGAACCGGTCGCCGGCTCCGCGGGCGTGATCCTGCCGCCCGTGGGCTACCTGCAGCGGCTGCGCGAGATCTGCGACCGGCACGGGATCCTGCTGATCTTCGACGAGGTCATCACCGGCTTCGGCCGGGTCGGCAAGGCCTTCGCTGCGGAGCGTTTCGGGGTGATGCCGGACATGATCACCTGCGCCAAGGGCCTGACCAACGGCTCGGTCCCGATGGGCGCGGTGTTCGCGTCCGACGGCATCCACCAGGCCTTCATGCAGGGCCCCGACAACCTGATCGAGTTGTTCCATGGCTACACCTACTCCGGCCACCCGCTGGCCTGCGCCGCGGCGCTCGCGACCCTCGACACCTACGCCGAGGAGGGCCTGTTCGAAAAGGCGATCGAGCTGGAGTCGTACTGGGCCGACGCCATCCATGCCCTGCGCGACCTGCCGAACGTGCTCGACATCCGCAATATCGGTCTGATCGGCGCGATCGAACTGGCCCCGCGCCCGGGCGCGCCGGGCGCCCGCGCCTACGACGTGTTCACTCGCTGCTTCCACCGCGAAAACCTGCTGATCCGGGTCACCGGCGACGTGATCGCCCTGTCGCCGCCGCTGATCCTCGATCGCGGGCACATCGACCGGATCTTCCGGACCCTTGCGCATGTGATCGCCGAAACGGCCTAATGCGCGCCACTTTCCATCACATCCACGGTAAACGGCCATGCTGATCGGCGTCCCCAGGGAAATCAAGAATCACGAATACCGGATCGGGATCACCCCGGCCGGCGCCAGGGAGTTGGTGAGTCACGGTCACAAGGTCATGATCGAGCGCGACGGCGGCAAGGCGATCGGGCTGACCAACGAGATGTATCTCAAGGCCGGTGCCGAGATCGTCGACAGCGCGGAAGAAATCTTCCGCCGCGCCGAAATGATCATCAAGGTCAAGGAACCGCAGCCGGCCGAATACGCGATGCTGCGCGAAGGCCAGGTGCTCTACACCTATCTGCATCTCGCGCCCGATCCGGACCAGACCGCAGGCCTCGTCAAGTCCGGATGCACCGCGATCGCCTACGAAACCGTCACCGACCGCAAGGGCGGCCTGCCGCTGCTGGCGCCGATGTCGGAAGTGGCCGGTCGCATGTCGATCCAGGCCGGCGCGCACGCGCTGGAGAAGGCGCAGGGCGGTTCCGGCGTGCTGCTCGGCGGAGTGCCCGGCGTCAAACCGGCGGAAGTGCTGGTGATCGGCGGCGGCGTGGTCGGCATCAATGCCGCGCGCATGGCGATGGGCCTGAACGCGCACGTCACGATCCTCGACCGCTCGCTGGAACGCCTCAAATATCTCGACGAGGTCTACGGTCACCAGATGACCACGATCTACTCGACCCACGACGCCATCGAAGAGCGTCTGCCCGACGTCGATCTGGTGATCGGCGCGGTGCTGATTCCCGGCGCCGCCGCACCCAAGCTGGTCTCGCGCGATCAGCTCGCGCTGATGCGGCCCGGCTCGGTGCTGGTCGATGTCGCGATCGATCAGGGCGGTTGTTTCGAGACGTCCAGGCCCACCACCCATCAGAGCCCGACCTACTCGGTGGACGGCATCATCCATTACTGCGTCGCCAACATGCCCGGCGGCGTCGCCCGCACCTCCACGTTCGCGCTGACCAACGCCACCCTGCCCTTCGCGGTGCAACTGGCCAACAAGGGGGCGAAGCAGGCGATGCTGGACGACCCGCACCTGCTCAACGGCCTGAACGTGCATGCCGGCAGGATCACCTACGAAGCCGTCGCCCGCGATCTGGGCTACGACTACGTGCCGGCGGCCCAGGCGCTGGGTTGAGGGCTGCAATGCTGTTTTTGTCAGACACCGACAGCCGCGATGAGTTGAAAAATTTTCACCAACAGCGGCTCGATTTTCTATGTCGGCAGTTAGAAGGCACTGGAGACTTGAATGGAACTTCTTTTTCGTGATGAGACCTATCCGGAGGACGGTGATTTCGATATCTTCTTGAAAGCATTGGAATCTGATCTGATGCAGATTGATTCCCAAGTGTCTTTGCGGTCTGCGAATATTGGCAAAGGAGCGGACTACCCGGTTGTACTCGCTCAAATGTTCGCCGGCTTCAGCTGGCCGTCGGCTGCAATTGTTGCTGGCCCAGTAGCGTTTTTCTTCCTAGGCAAGAGGATTAAAGAAAATACTGATGCTTGGCTCGACTTAGCGAAAAAACTCAGTGAACTGCTTAAAAAAAGGAAACCGCTACGCGTAGATGCAAAGGGTGGTTTTTTGATAGCAGTGAATGCTCTTAGAAATGAGAATTTCAAAATTTCCGACTTTGACGTATCCATTCAAACCGTAGAGCATGTTGATCTCGGCAGCATGATTGCAACAGTAGGCAATCTTGATCGCAATCCCGACGCAACGTATCAGATTACCTTCTATCGACATGGCGAATCCCATACGTTTGTAATCGAATCAACCGGCGAAATCCTATTTCGCAGGCGCTTCATCAGCAACCTATGACTAGACAGGATCTGAAACACAAGCGAATCTCACTGCATTGCATAACTTCAGAGCCACTCTCTGCTATCTCCATTACCCGTAGCATATGAATCAATGAAGACGACCCCGCACCACATCGGCGGTAGAAACGCAGAAATTTCAGAACGTTTCGCCGAAGTCTTCGACCCCGCCACCGGCGCGGCGAGCAAACGGGTACCGCTGGCCGCGGTCGAGGACGTGCGTGCGGCAGTCGATGCCGCCGCCGCGGCGTTTCCCGCCTGGGCCGCGACCACGCCGCTGAACCGTGCGCGGGTGATGTTCCGGTTCAAGGAACTGCTCGAACGCCACGCCGGCGATCTCGCCGCGATCATCACCTCCGAACACGGCAAGGTGCTCTCCGACGCGCGGGGCGAAGTCACCCGCGGCCTGGAAGTGGTGGAATTCGCCTGCGGCATCCCGCACCTGCTCAAGGGCGAGCATTCGATGAACGTCGGCCGCGACGTCGATTCGTGGACCGAATACGCACCGCTCGGCGTGGCCGCGGGCATCACCCCGTTCAATTTCCCGGCGATGGTGCCGCTGTGGATGTTCCCGGTCGCGATCGCCTGCGGCAACACCTTCGTGCTCAAGCCGTCCGAGCGCGATCCCTCGGCTTCGATCTTCATGGCCGATCTGCTGAAACAGGCCGGCCTGCCCGACGGCGTGTTCAACGTCATCCACGGCGACAAGGTCGCGGTCGATGCGCTGCTGGACGAACCTCGGGTGCAGGCGATCAGTTTCGTCGGCTCCACCCCGATCGCCGAATACATCTACGCCCGCGGCAGCGCCAACGGCAAGCGCGTGCAGGCGCTGGGCGGCGCCAAGAACCACATGGTCGTGCTGCCCGATGCCGATCTCGAAGGTGCGGTGTCGGCCCTGCTCGGCGCCGGCTACGGCTCCGCCGGCGAACGCTGCATGGCGATCTCGGTCGCGGTGTGCGTCGGCGACGCCGTCGCCGATGCGCTGGTCGAGAAGCTCGCGCCGAAGGTCGCCGCGCTGAAGGTCGGCCCCGGCTGCCTCGATCCGGAAATGGGCCCGCTGGTCACCGGCGCGCATCGCGACAAGGTGCGCGGGTATGTCGATACCGGTGTCGCCGAAGGCGCATCGCTCGTGGTCGACGGCCGTGGGCATGCGGTGGACGGCCATGCCGAAGGTTTCTTCCTCGGCGGCTGTCTGTTCGACCGGGTGACCCCGGAAATGCGCATCTACCGCGAGGAGATCTTCGGCCCTGTGCTGTGCGTGGTCCGGGTGCCGGACTTCGAGACAGCGCTGAAACTCGTGAACGAGCACGAATACGGCAATGGCACCGCGATCTTCACCCGCGACGGCGGTGCCGCGCGCGAATTCGCGCATCGCGTGCAGGCCGGCATGGTCGGCGTCAACGTACCGATCCCGGTGCCGATGGCCTTTCACAGCTTCGGCGGCTGGAAACGCTCGATCTTCGGCCCGCTGCACGTGCACGGCCCCGACGGCGTGCGTTTCTACACACGCCTGAAGACGATCACCGCGCGCTGGCCGGAAACCCACCACGCCGAGTTCGTGATGCCGACGATGAAGTGACTTCGCTGTGAAGCTCTCCCCTTCAAGGGGAGGGAGACAAAACGCTTCAACCCCACGCAACCGGCGACTTTCCGACCGATTCCTCATCGTGCACATCGCCCCATCCGCAGCCAGACACAAGATCGTCGTCCTCACCGGCTCCGGCATCAGCGCCGAAAGCGGGTTGCCGACGTTCCGCGACGCCAACGGGCTGTGGCGCAATCACGACTGGCGCCAACTCGCCAGCCCGGACGGCTGGCGGAAGCATCCGGAACTGGTGCTCGAGTTCTACAACGAACGCCGCGCGCAGGCGGCGCAGGCGCAGCCGAACGCGGCGCATCGGGCGCTGGCCGAACTCGAGTCGAAGTACGAGGTCGTGATCGTCACCCAGAACGTCGACGATCTGCACGAACGCGCCGGCTCGACCCGGATCATCCATCTGCACGGCCAGTTGACCTGGGCGCGCGGCACGTCCCCGCGACAATTGCGTCGCCACATCGGTGCGGCGCCGATCCGGATCGGCGATCTGTGCGAGGACGGCAGCCAACTGCGGCCGGACATCGTCTGGTTCGGCGAAGCGGTACCGGCGATGGAAAACGCCGCGGAGGAAGTCGCCGGCGCCGACAAGGTGCTGGTTGTCGGCACCTCGCTGACCGTCCATCCGGCCGCATCGCTGACCGGTTTCGCACGCAGCGATGCCGAGAAGGTACTCTGCTCTCCCGAGATCGAAACGCTGCCGCACGGCTACACCTGGTTGCAGGGCACCGCTGCGGCGACGATCCCCGGGTTGGTCCGGCGCTGGATGGACCGCGCCGGCGACTGACCCGCCACCGGTATCGCGCGTCCCGGCGAACGACGTGCGACTCCATGTCCGGTGATCTCATGTCGCGTGCCAACGATCCAGTCAACCCCGCCACCGCCGTCGACCCTGCGGTCATCGATTCCGCCGCGGTCGATCAGGCCTTCGTCCGCACCTCGCCCTACGGCACCCGCGCCGAACCCACATATTCCGGCGCACTGAGCTTCCTGCGCCGCAGGTACAGCAAGGACCTGAGCGGCGTCGATGTCGCCGTGGTCGGTGTGCCCTTCGATCTCGCCACGACCAATCGCCCCGGCACCCGTTTCGGACCGCGCGGGATCCGCGCCGCCTCGGCCTCGCTGGCCTGGTGCGCGCCCTACGCCTGGGACTTCGACCCCTGCGAACGCCTGAACGTGATCGACTGGGGCGACGTGCACTTCGATCACGGCCGCCCCGAGCGCGTGCCCGACGCTTTGCGCGAAGCCTTCCGTCGCTTCGCCGAAGCCGGTGTGGCCACGCTCGCGCTGGGCGGCGACCATTTCATCAGCTATCCGATCCTGCAGGCGCTGCGCGCGGTCCACGGCCCGCTGTCGCTGATCCATTTCGACGCCCACAGCGACACCTGGGAAGACCGCGACGATCGTATCGATCACGGCACGATGTTCTGGCATGCGGCCAGGAACGGCATCGTCGACCCCGCGCGTTCGATCCAGATCGGCATGCGCACCCTCAATCCGGAGACCCACGGCTTCCGTGTGCTCGATGCGCGCTGGCTGCACGCCAACGGCATCGAGAGCGCGATCGACGAGATCCGGCGTCGTGTCGGCGATACGCGCTGCTACGTCAGCTTCGACATCGATTTCCTGGATCCGGCCTACGCGCCGGGCACCGGCACCCCGGTGGTCGGCGGCTTCAGCACCCACGACGCCCTGCGACTGATCCGCGGCCTCGCCGGGCTGCACATCGTCGGCATGGACGTGGTCGAAGTCGCCCCACCCTACGACCACGCCGAGATCACCGCCCTCGCCGGCGCCTCGATCGCGCAGGAACTGCTGGCGGCGTATGCCAGCCGGTTCCCCGCTCGGGACTGATGCGCTGCGGCGATCGCGGTTAAGCTGCAGGACCCGCGGGGCGAAGCCGCCGCCCCGGGGAGCGCGAGACGACCATGATGCAGACACGAGACGATATCCGCACCGCGCAGCGCATCTGCCCGTTCTGCGAAGCCGCCTGCGGGCTCAACGTGCAACTGCGCGGCGATGACGTGGTCGCCGTGCGCGGCGACAGGGACGATGTCTTCAGCCGCGGCTATCTCTGCCCCAAGGGCGTGGCGCTGAAGGATCTGCACGAGGACCCCGACCGTCTGCGCACGCCGATGATCCGGCGCGGCCGCGGCGCCGGCGCGCGCTGGGAAGCCTGCGGTTGGGAGGAGGCCTTCGCCGAGATCGAGCGCCGGCTGCTGCCGTTGCTCGATGCCCACGGCCGGCAGACGCTGGCGCTGAGTTTCGGCAATCCGGTGGTCCACAAGCTCGGGCTGCAGTTGTACGTGCCGCGCCTGGCGCGCGCCGCGCGCACGCCGAACGTGGTGAGCGCCTCGACCCTCGACCAGATGCCCAAGCATGTCGCCTGCGGGCTGATGTACGGGCACTGGCTGAGCATCCCGGTGCCGGACATCGAACGCACCGATCTGTTGATCGTGCTCGGCGCCAATCCGGTCGTGAGCAACGGCAGTCTGTGGACAGTGCCCGATTTCCGCGGCAAGGCGCGCGCGCTGCGCGAACGCGGCGGTCGCCTGATCGTGATCGATCCGCGCCGCAGCGAGACCGCCGAGGTGGCCGACGAGCATCACGCGATCCGCCCCGGCGGCGATGCTTTCCTGCTGCTGGGCATGCTGCAGCATCTGCTGGCGAGCGGTGCGCCGCGCCTCGGCGCGGCCGAAGGTCTGACGACCGGCCTGGAAGCGCTGCAGGCCGCGGTGACGGCATTCACGCCCGAGCGCATGGCCGAGGCCGCCGGCCTCGACGCGGCGAGCATCCGCCATCTCGCCGAAGCCCTGCGCGATACGCCGCGCGCCGCGCTCTACGGCCGCATCGGTACCTGCACGCAGCCCTTCGGCACGCTCTGCAGTTGGCTGATCGAAGTTCTGAATCTGGTCACCGGACGGATCGACGCCGAAGGCGGCATGCGCTGGCCGCTGGCGCCGGCGTTCCAGGCCAACAGCACCGGACCGGGCGGCCGCGGCCGCGGCGTGGTCATGGGTCGCCGTCGTTCACGGGTGAGCGGCGCGCCGGAAGTGATGGGCGAATTCCCGATGGGTTGTCTCGCCGAGGAAATCGACACGCCCGACAACGCCGACGGGCCGAAGGTCCGCGCGCTGATCTCCATCGCCAGCAACCCGGTGTTGTCGGCGCCCAACGGCGAGCGGCTTGCGGCGGCGCTGGAGGGGCTGGACTTCATGCTCAGCCTCGATGTGTATCTCAACGAGACCACGCGCCATGCCGACGTGATCCTGCCGGCGCTCTCGCCGCTGCAGGAGCCGCATTACGACATCGCCTTCACCCAGTTCGCCTGGACCCACGCCGCACGTTTCAGCCCGCCGCTGCTGCCCGCCCCCGAAAATCACTGGCCCGAATGGCGCATCCTGATGCGGCTGGCGGCGATGCTCGATGGTCACGCAGCGGCGGCCGATGTCGACGCCCGCGACGAGGACGCGCTCAGGAAGGACCTGCAATCCATGTTTGCCGCCGCCGGTCTCCCCGAAGAGCAGCAGGCCGAGCGGATCGCCGCCCTGCTCCGGGCCAGTGCGCATCTGACCGGCCCCGAGCGTCAGCTCGATCTCGCCCTCCGCGGCGGCCCCTGGGGCGATGCCTTCGGCAAGCGGCCCGACGGGCTGTCGCTGGCGAAACTGCTGGAATCCCCGCACGGCATCGCGGTCGGCCCGCTGCAGCCGCGCCTGCCCGGTGTGCTGCGCACGCCCGATGGACTGATCCAGGCCGCGCCGCCGCCGCTGCTCGACGATCTGGCACGGGTCGAGGCGGCGCTGTCGGAGACGCAGGCGGCGTCACACCCCGGCGAAGGACATGCGTTGACCGTCATCGGCCGCCGCGATCTGCGTTCGAACAACAGTTGGATGCACAACCTGCCGACGCTCGCCAAGGGCCCGGACCGCTGCCTCGCCCTGGTGCATCCCCACGACGCCGCCGCGGCCGGCATCGCCGATGGCGCACTGGCGCAACTCGAAGGCACGGCAGGGCGCCGGATCGCGGTGCGCGTGAAATACAGCGAGGACATGCGTATCGGCGTGATCAGCCTGCCGCACGGCTGGGGCCACGATCTGCCGGGGACGACACAGCGCCTCGCGAACGAACGCCCCGGCGCGAACCTCAATGCCCTGCTCGACGAACACCTGCGCGACCCGCTGTCGGGGACATCGGTGCTGAGCGGCGTGACGGTGCGGTTGCGGGCGTTGGCCACGGAGACGACGTAACCGCAGAACCGGCGCGGACGCGGCGTCCGGACGCCGGACCGCCCGCGACCTGCGATCGGCAGGCGCGGGGATGAGATCCAGAGGCGACCGCAGCGAAACACCCGATGCGATTCCGACCCTCCCGCCGATACGCTCCTGCTGCGCTCAGATTTCCAGCACCACTTCGCCCTCGCGCAATTTCTGCTGCGTCGCGGTATCGCCTTGTCGAGCCCACAAGGCATTGTCGATATAGTTGCCCAGCGACTCGATGGTGCTGTATTCGAAGATGGAGCGCATCTCCAGCGTGATGCCGAGACGCCTCGAGATCTCGTTGGTCGTGCGGACGACCAGCAGGGAATGCCCGCCCAACTCGAAGAAGTTGGCGCGCGCGCCGATCCCCGAGCGTCCCAGCAGCTCGCACCAGATGCCGGCCAGCGCACGTTCGGTATCGGTGCGTGGCGCGCGATCGTCCTCGCGCGGACGCGCGAACGGCTGCATCGACAGGGCGCGACGATCCAGCTTTCCGTTCGGATCCAGCGGCAGCGACGGCATGAACACGAATGCCTGCGGCACCATGTAGGCGGGAAGAACTTCGGTCATCGCACGTTTGAGCTCGAACTGCAGTACGGTCTCATCGTGTTGCCCGTCATGCGGCACCACATACGCGACCATGCACCTGGCATCGCCTTCGCCCTGAACCAATACGGCGGCCGCCCGGACTTCTCCGTGCGCAAGCAGATGGCTTTCGATTTCGCTCAGCTCGATCCGGAAGCCGCGCAGCTTCACCTGTTGATCGTTGCGGCCGACATAACCCAGATTGCCGTCATCGAGCCAGCGCCCGAGATCGCCGGTACGGTACAGGCGACCCGCCCCCGTTGCGGCATGCGGATCCGCCAGGAAACGTTCGGCAGTAAGCTGCGGCCGATTCAGATAGCCCCGCGCGACGCCCATTCCGCCGATGCAGATCTCTCCAACCGCCCCACGAGGCACCGGCTGACCGTAGTCGTCGAGCAGATGCACCTGCACATTGGCGATGGGCCGACCGATGTGCGGCACCGCATCGTCTTCCGCGATGAGGCCGATCGTGGCATCGACCGTGCACTCCGTGGGCCCGTACATGTTGTAGAAACGAATGTGTTTCGCCTTTCTCAGCCGGCTCCAGACCATCGCGTTGATCGGTTCGCCGCCGAGCAGGACGCTGACCGGGCGATAGTCCGCATCGTCCAGCAGACCGCCGGCGAGCAACGCATTGAGCTGCGATGGCGTGCTGTCGAATGCATGTATCGCATGTCTACGCAGGAATTCCATCATCGCGGCGCCATCGGCCCTGATCGCCTGCGGGATGATGTGGAGCGCATGCCCGGACAGCAGTTGGAGAATGCCCTTGAGCGACATGTCGAATGCGAAAGATGCGTTCAACGCGACCCTTGCGTGCTGCGGGCAGGCGCTGTGCGTCGAGGTCGACATCACGCGCCAGAAATTGACCGCGGAGCGGTGCTCGATCACGACGCCCTTCGGCACACCGGTGGAACCCGAGGTGAAGATCACATAGGCGGAATTCCGCGGCGAAACCTCGATCTTCGGATCGCCGTCGGACTCATGCGAGAAATCGTCGGCGTCTCCGATCATCAGGCGCGACGCGGAAATGCTCTGCAGACAGTGATCGTCGCCTCTGCGGGTCAGCACCACATCGATCCCCGCGTCCTGGATCAGACGTTCGACGCGCGCAGCGGGATTGTCGGGTTCGATCGGCACATAAGCGGCGCCGGCCTTGAGGATGGCGAGCAGACCGACGATCATCTGCACCGAACGTCCGACGCATAGACCGACACGCATTTCAGGCCGTATGCCGCAACCGGCGATCAGGCGATGCGCGATGCGATTGGCTCGGCGGTTCAGCTCGCGGTACGTCAGACGCTCCTCCTCGTCGACCACCGCCAGAACATCGGGATGCTGTCGCACGCAGTGTTCGAACCGACGATGGATGCACTCCACAGGATCCTGTATCGCGTCTTGTATCGCGTCTTGTATCGCGTCCTGCGCAACCTCGCACATCGTGTCCGGCGCAGCATGATGTCCGTGTACGCGGATCGGTTCGACGACGTTCGCCGGCGTGGCGAGCGGCACCGCAAGGTCTTCGCGCGGACCGGGCCCGGGCGAGACCATGTTCCGCAGACGCGCCAATCGGGAAAGACTCTGCAGCACCAGGTCCGGCTCGACCCCGAAGTCGATCAGGCATGCAATCTCGTCGACGCCGGCCCGGCGTATGGCCTGGACCAGCGGGAGACAACGCTCGGGCGTGCCGAGCAGTGCATTCGACTGGTAATAGCGCCTGAAGGCGAACTCGGTGATGGCGTCGATGTCGCGATGCTGTTCCTCACCCTGCCCGGCGCCGGCCATGGCGCCCGGACCGAGCGACTTCGCGATCGCCTGCGGCGTTCCGACCGAATCGATCAGATAGCGTTTGAAGGGTTCTTTGACCTTGTCGAAGATCACCTGCTCGTCGTCGGCGATGAAGGTGTGCACCAGCAAGGTGATGATGCCGCGGCCTGCATGCCCGGATGCCGCGCGCTCTTCGCGATAGATCGCGATCTTGCGGGTCAGCTCGTCGAGGGTCTGGCCCATCAGGTGCGTCAACACATGATGCCCCATCCGTGCGGCATGCCTGAAGGCGTCTTCGCTGCCGACCGTCGTCACCCAGACGGGGAGTTCCGGCTGGATCGGCCGCGGACGGATCGCGATCTCGGAGATACCCCCTTTGCCGTCGCGCAGCGCGATGCTTTCGCCGCGCCACAGCGCTTTGACCGTCTGTACGTCGCGATTCAGAACCTCGCGACGATTCTCGAATTTTTCCGGAGCCAGCGCGAAGTCCGTCGGCGAATAGCCGGCCGCGAATCCGATCCCGACACGACCGCCGGAAAGATTGTCGATCACCGCCCAGTCCTCGGCTACACGCACCGGATTGTGCAGGGGCAGCACGCAGCTTCCGGCGCGCAGCTTGATGCGCTCGGTGATCGTCGCCAGCGCGGCCGCCGTGATCGCGGGATTCGGATAGACCCCGCCGAACGCATCGAAATGACGCTCCGGTGTCCACACCGCCTCGAACCCGTTGCGATCGGCGAATCGCGCGCCTTCGATCAGCAAACGATACTTGTCCGCAGTCCGGCCGCCGTCGTCGCTGGCGAAGTAGAACAGACTGAAGCCGGGACCCTGCCCGCCTTCCGCATCCGACGCGTCCGATTCGACCTCGACTGATTCGACCGCGACCGAAGGAGTCCCGGCACTCAGGCGAAGCGCATGATTCTGTCCCGGCGATTCCGGGTGTTCCGTTTGCATCGCCAACGGCAGGCTCCTGATCGGCCGCTCCGGCTCGGCGACGATGCTGCGCAGCAGCCCTTCGAAACTCTCCGCCATCCGTCGAATGGTCTCGCGTTCGAACAGGTCGGTCGCGAATTCCCAGTTCAGCACGATCGAGCCATCGGCCACGCTGAAGTAGACGGTGAGGTCGTACTTGCTGTACGGGACCTGCATGTCGGCGTGAATCACGCCCTCCTGGTCCGGGCGTGCTGCGCCCCTGCCTCCGAGATCCTGACTCTGATCCAGGTAGATCAGCTTGATCTGGATGATCGGCTCGTGACTCATGCTGCGAGGAGGCTTGAGTTCGTCGACCAGGGTCTCGAACGGCACATGCGCATTGGCATAGGCATCGAGGAGCTTCTGTCTGGTCGCGGCCAGGAATCGGGTGAAACGCGGGTTTCCGGACAGGTCCGAACGCAGCACCAGCGGATTCACGAAGAACCCGATCAAACCTTCAAGCTCGCGGTGCAATCTGTTGGCCACCGAGAAGCCCAGCACGATGTCGTCATCGCCGCTGTAGCGGCCCAGAAGCACCGAGAAGGCGGCCTGCATCGTCATGAACAGGGTAGCGCCGTTCTGCAGTGCCAACCGGTTCAGGGACTCGAGCACGGACGCATCCACGCGCGACGTGTACAACTGGCCGCGGTAGCTCTGATACTTGGGACGCGGCCGGTCCAGCGGCAGATTGTGCACCGGCGGGATCCCTTCCAGGGCGTTCCGCCAATAAGCCAACTGCCTGCCGAGCAGATCGGACTGCAGCCACTCGTTCTGCCAGATCGCATAGTCGATGTATTGCACGGGCAGCGGCGGCAGAGGATCGTCACGGCCGGCCATATAGGCGTCGTAAAGCGCGCCGATTTCCGTCATCAGCACGTTGTTCGACCAATTGTCGGCGCAGATATGATGCTGGGTCACGATGAGCAGATGCCGGTCGTCGCCGTATCTGACGAGCATGGCCCGTATCATCAGATCCCCGCGAAGGTCGATGGGATCCATCAGCGCCTGCTGCCAGAGACGATCGCCCTCGCTTTCCCGCAGATGAGGGGCGATAGGGCCGATGTCCACATAATCGAGATTGAACTCGAAAGTATCGTTGATGCGCTGCATCGCGACGCCGTCGACATCGAGATAGTTGGTGCGCAGGATGGCGTGACGCTCGATCAGCCTGCGGAACGCGCGCTCGAGGACGGGACCGTTCGCATTCTTCACGACCATGCACGAGCCGGCGTTGTACGCCCCCTGATCGCGATCGAGGTGCGAAATCACCCACAGTCGCCGCTGCGAAGTGGACAACGGCGCCATCCCGCGATGATCGTAAGCACGAATCGGCGGGATCGTCAGCGCTTCGCCCACGCCGATCTTGCGCTCGATCTCCGCGGCCTGGGCGGCGACGGTCCGCAGGCTGAAGATCGTGTCGAGCGCGATGTCCGCGTTGAAGGTCTCGCGTATCTCGGTGATCACACGGATCGACAACAGCGAGTCGACGCCGAGATCGAAGACATCCTGATCGACAGCGATGCGATCGACCCCGAGGTATTTGCACCAGATCGCCCGCAGCCTGTCCTGCACCGCGGCGGCGTTCGCCACGGACGTCGTCCCGGCATCCGCAGCGGAATCCTCGCCAGGACGCTCGGAAACAGCCTCGTGAGCCGATGCGCGCGCAGCGGATTGCCGCAACAATGCCGGCGGATAATGGCATGTGCTGGCGAACGGATACGTGGGAAGCGGAATCCGGCGCCGAGCGCGGCCTTCATGGAAACGTTTCCAGTCAGGCGCCACGCCGGCGACGAACAATCGGCACAGCCCTTCGAAAACGCGTCCGACTTCCGCCCCTGGCTCGGCGCACTGCGAACCCGGCATCAGACCGATACAGCGCTCGCGTGGTTGCGCCGGATTGTGTCGCATGACCAGATCGCAGAGCGACTGACCGGCTCCAACCTCGACAAGCAGCGATGCGCCTTCGCGACAGAGCGTGCGAATGCAAGCGTCCACAGGCATCGGCTTGCGCAGTTGATCGATCCAGTACTCGGGAGAAGCGGCCTGCTCGTCGCGGATCCAGTCTCCGCTGACGGTGGACAGGAATGGCGTGCCCGGCACCGACCACCGGGCGCGCCGCAGCGCGTGTTCGAAACGCATCAACCGGGCATCGGACAATGCGTCCAGCGACCTCAGGCGACCGCGCTCGACGACGATGGGTATCGCGTCTTCGATGGTCAACGCGCCCGCGAGACTGGCCGCCACATACTCCCCGACGCCGCAGCCCAGGCAGGCATGCGGCGAGTATCCCCAGTGCTTGAGCAACATCGCAAGGGAGTATTGGACGATGAACGACAGCGCATGGAACCACTCGCCG